>JAGAPI010000236.1 GCA_017623335.1 Prevotella sp. | reverse complement strand
TTGCTGAAGGTCTGCATGGGATACAGTACGCCGTAGCGCGGGGTGAGCCCCTTCCACAGGTTCATGGGCATACTGCCCGCAGTGTGTACAAACATGGCATGCTGCCTGTCCTTTACCAGTGTCGGGGCAAGTTGTTGCAGGGCAGTGTCTTTCAGAGCCACGATGTAAAGGTCGGCGTCTTTGAGTATGCTGTCGGTTGCCGTTGTATGGTCAGTTGAGAGTTTGGCGGCAAGTGCCGAGGCAGACTCCTCCGTGCGGCTGTACACCTGCAGGATGGGGTATCCCGCCTGCTGCAATGCTATGCCCAACCGTGTTGCCACATTGCCTGCACCAATCAAAACAATCTTTATCATTGTCAATATATAATATTAATGTCTGTCCGTTAATGTCCGCTGATAGGCTATGCGTGGCGTGCCGTTGTGAGTATAGATTGTGCCGCAACGCTTGAAACCGTGTGTCTGTAGTATGTGCTGCATCACGTGGTTGTCATGGTGGGTGTCCACCCTGATGTTGTCGCAGTGTTCAAAGCACCATTTGAGACAAGCCTCTGCCATACCTTTTTGCCTGCCGTCAGCAGCCATGCGGTGAATCACGTGATAGGGAGAGTCGTTCAGCCAGTTGCCGTCGTCTATACGGGCATAAGTGGAATCCTCACCGGGAATGAAACTGAAGGTTCCCGTGATTTCTCCGCTTTCATTTTCGCAGACGTAGCTTGTGCCGTTGCTTATCTCTTGTAGAATCAGGTCGGCTGCAGGGTAGCCGTTAATCCACTGGTTGGGATTGCCGTGCTCTCGCATAAATTTGCGGGCATGGCTGAAAATCTCCATAATTGCATCCAGGTCCTGTGGAGACGAGTGTCTTATTGTCATAATGCCTTTGGTCTTAATAAAGGTGCAAATCAATGATTCCGCATAGGGGCAGGCTATTTTATCTTGTCAAAACCTTCGCCAAACACACCCTGACAGTATGACTGCGAGATAAGGGCATTGGGGTCGATAGCCTTCACGTAGTTGAAGATTTCCTGCGATTCATATTTGCGTGTGAGCACTATCAGCATGTTTACCTCCGACTTGGAATACCATCCCTTGCCCTCGATGAGAGTCACGCCGCGGTTCACCTTTCTGTTTATGGCATCTGCAATCTGCTCATACTCCTTTGAGATGATGAGAAACTGCACAGTCTGTCGCGTACCATTTATTATATAGTCGCAAACGTAGCTGGCGATGAGGGTGAACGCCACACCGTAGACGATTGTCTCGGTGCTGTGGAAAAGCAGGTAGGACGATGAAATGATGGTGATGTCGATAAACTGCATGGCACGGCCGAAGCTCATGCGAAAATGCTTGTTGAGCAGTGCCACGATAATGTCGGTGCCTCCTGTAGAGCCGCTGTGCGCAAACACCAGTCCCAGTCCGGCGCCTCCCATGGCTCCGCCTATGAGCACGTGCATGAACTTGTCTTCACCAGCTGTTATCAGCGGGTGGGTAATGAAGAAAGGCTGCAGAAATCCTATGAGCACTGACATTATAGATACACCGATGACGGTTTTTATTGTAAACTGTTTTGTCAGCGCCTTGAAAGCAATCGCAAGCATGGCGAAGTTGAGTACCCATATGGAGATTCCCGTGGGCAGTCCTGTGGCATAGTAAATAAGTGCCGAGAGACCAGCCACTCCACCCATCACCACTTTTTCGGGCAGGATGAACGCCGTGTATCCAAATGAATAACAAGCTATTCCCAGAAACATGAATACGAAGTCCCTCATTTGCTGGCTTTTTGTTCTCTCCTTTATTATTTTCTGTATGTTGCTCATTTTGTTTTATATGTTAGTCAATTAGCCTTGTTTTTATTTCTGTCTTTTTAACAGAGTTGTGAATTTCTTGCAAATATACATAAAAATAGTAGTAGGACAAAATATAAAATCAAATTTTAATGTTTTTTATGTTGGGAAGCAGTGCAAAAATTATTTTAGCCCGTTTATGATTTTGCGGATTTCGGCGAGGATGACAGCGGCATGAACCTTTAACTCCTTGTCTGTCAGCGTGTCGATGTGTTCTGGAGTGAGGACGGTGAGCTGCTGCAATGCATGGAATCCTGTCATTGTGAGTGTAGGCATAGACTTATGTGCAATGTGTGCCAGTTGCTGGCGGTCGGGCTGTGTGTTGCTGACAGCCTTGGCTATACCTTCGGCATATAGCTCCAGCTGACTGACAAAGCTGCGCATAATGTCAGCTGCGGCATCGGGGTCGCCGGCAGCAAAGGAGGTGAGCGACGAGAAGTCGTAAAGATGTAATGAGTGCATGAGCCGCTGGCGGTCGATGGGCTTGAACAGGCAGTCGGAGAATCCCGCCTTCAACAGTTGTTGGCGTATGCCCGGGTCGTGGGCGGTCATGGCTATTATCCGTATTTCGGGATGTTGGGCTTTTACCGACTCCATCAGCTGCTCTCCGCCCATTTCGGGCATTTCCACATCCATCAGTATCACGTCGGGACATTCAGCGTCTATTGCCAGCATGGTTTCTGCTGCGGTATTTGCGGTATGTATGTTTAGTGTGTTGC
>JAGAPI010000235.1 GCA_017623335.1 Prevotella sp. | reverse complement strand
TTGTCCTTGAGGGTGATGGTGTAGGTGGTGCGGTTGTCGGCGGTGGACTTTGCTATGTCGGTCACCACTGCCTCGGTGCTCATGTTGCCGTCGCCGTGTGTGGCGGCAAAGGCAGGCTCGGCAGGGCAGTTCATGCCGTAGATCGGATATGCCTCCTCGCCCTTTTCGGTGGCGGCGAGGGTATTTGCATCGGCATCGCTCACGCGCGTACCATAATATAAATAGGTGACTCTGGCGCCTTTCTCGGCGTTGAGCACCATCGATGTGCGGGGAGTGGTGATGTTCACCACGTCAGCCCATGCAGCCGACGCCATGAGCGCCGACACTGCTGTAATGAATAGTTTTTTTGTCATAATGGTTATTTTTTTAGAAAATAATTTTTTACCCGAACAGCGCCCTCAGTGCTTCCTCCACCTTTGCCACGGGATGCAGCTCGATGTTGAACTTCCTGGGGTTGATGCCCTGCATGCTGTAGCGCGGGATTATGATGTGGGAGAATCCCAGACGCTGTGCCTCGCTGATGCGCTGCTCTATGCGGCTCACGGGACGCACCTCGCCGCTCAGTCCCACCTCGCCAGCCATGCACCAGCCGGGTTCTATAGGCGTATCGACATTGCTTGACAGCACGGCTGCGATGATGCTTAGGTCGAGCGCAAGGTCGGTGACCCTGAGTCCGCCGGCGATGTTGATGAACACGTCCTTCTGCATCAGCTTGAATCCCACACGCTTTTCGAGCACGGCAAGCAGCATGTTCAGTCGGCGCTGGTCGAAGCCCGTGGCGCTGCGCTGCGGTGTGCCGTAGGCAGCGGTGGACACAAGCGCCTGAGTCTCTACCAGGAACGGGCGCACGCCCTCGATGGTGCTGCTTATTGCCACGCCCGACAGCCCCTCGTGGTCCTGAGTGAGCAGCAGTTCAGAGGGATTGCTCACTGGGCGCAGTCCCGACTGCTGCATCTCGTAGATGCCCAGCTCGCTGGTGCTTCCGAAACGGTTCTTTATGCTTCTCAATATGCGGTAGAGATACTGGCGGTCGCCCTCAAACTGTATCACCGTGTCGACGATATGCTCAAGAATCTTCGGTCCGGCGAGCGTTCCCTCCTTGTTGATGTGCCCGATGAGAATCACGGGTATGCCGCTGCTCTTGGCAAAGCGGAGTAGGGCAGAGGCACACTCGCGTACCTGGGTGACGCTGCCCGGCGACGAGTCTACGTCCTCGGTGTATATGGTCTGTATGGAGTCTATGATTACCAGCTCGGGCATTACGTCGCGGATCTGCTCGAAGATGTTCTCCAGCGACGTCTCGCACAATATCTGGCACATCTGGCTGTCCTCGCCCGCCAGACGGTTGGCGCGCATCTTCAGCTGGTGGGCGCTTTCCTCGCCGCTGATGTAGAGAATGCGGCGCTGGGGCATGTTGAGTATGGTCTGCAGGGTGAGCGTGCTCTTGCCTATGCCCGGCTCGCCGCCGAGCAGCACAATGCTGCCGGGCACCAGTCCGCCGCCGAGCACACGGTTGAGCTCCTCGTCGCGCATGTCAATGCGCGGGTCGTCCTTGGTGCTTATGTCGCGGAGCAGCTGCGGACGGTTGGCATTGCCCGACACGCCGCGCTTGCCGTTTCTCACGTCCATGGCGGCGTTGCGCGCAGCCTTCTGCCCCGTGTCGTTTCCGGCTATGCGTATCTCCTTGAAGGTGTTCCACTGCCCGCAGGCAGGGCACTTGCCAATCCATTTTGGCGACTCCTGTCCGCAGTTGTCGCATACGTATGCTATTTTTTCTTTTGCCATATCGTATGCAAATTTATAAAAAAAATTTGGAATAACAAATTTTTTTTGTACTTTTGCAGAATGAAAACAGGAAAAGTATATTTTTTTGCTATTATAGTGCTCCAATTGTTGTTTCAGGCGTGCGGTCCGTCGTATGACGAGCAGCGTCGCCTGAACCGTCAGGAACGCCAGCGGCTGGCGCGCGAGGATTCTGCCGCCTTTAAGGTGGCGGTGCTGCCCACCATCGACTGCCTGCCGATATTCGTGGCAAAGTATCACAATCTTTACGACACGGCGAAAGTGGACCTGCGCCTGAAGGCATTCTCTGCGCAGATGGACTGCGACACCGCTTTGATGAACGCGCGCGTGGAGGCAGGGGTGACCGACCTTGTGAGGGCAGAGCGCATGCAGAAGCTCGGCACCGGACTGCATTATCTCTCTGCCACCGGGGCATACTGGCAGCTGATAGGCAACCGCCAGTCGCGAATAAAGCAGCTGAAGCAGCTGGACGACAAGATGATGGCAATGACCCGCTACAGTGTGACCGACATGCTGGGCGATATGGCTGTGGACAGTGTGAAACTTACGGACGAGCGTGTGTTCAGGGTGCAGATAAACGATGTGCGCCTGCGCCTGAAAATGCTGGAGAACAACGAGATGGACGCAATGTGGCTGCCGGAGCCGCAGGCAACAAGGGCGAGGATGCTCAGGCACAACGTAATTGCCGACTCAAGGAAGATGAACGTGGCTTCGGGAGCCATAGTGGTGAGAAAGACCATATATGACGACAAGGCAAGAAAGCCGCAGATTGAGGCTTTTGTAAATGCCTATAACGCCGCCGTGGACTCAATAGCCAAGTTTGGCGTGCAGCATTACGGCAATCTTGTGGCGAAATACTGCGCTGTGGATGAGAAGACTGTGACCAAGCTGCCGAAAGGCTTGAAGTTCAAGCACATGGCACCGCCGGAAGAGCGTGACATAGAGCAAGCAAAAAAATACATACATTAATACTGAACTTTATTATGAGAAAAGACAACTTGTGGGCAAGCATATTGAAAAAGGACAAGGAATTTATCCTCAGCAGTGCTATTGTTGAGGTGGAAAATGCCTTGTACACATATCCCAAAATCAAGGGGGCTGACGAGCTTACGGCAATACGCGAGGACTTCGGCCGTATGAAGGACTATTGGCTGCAGGGCTATCCCGACGATAACCGGCAGCAGATTTATGACCGTCTGATGGCGCGCATGCAGCGGCTTATTGGCGATGTGGAAAGGCAAATCACACTGTTAGGCAATAAGCCCGAGAACCGCGACGTCATGGATAAGCTGAATGTCATGGACAGGTTGAGGGAGCCCGATGCCATGAGGCAGAAGCTGGAGCATTGGGTCACGGAGCTTGCCATGGTAGACCTGCTGCCTGCCAACAAGCGCGATGTAAGGCGGACGGAGGTGCTCAGTGCTAAGTTTGAGTTTCTGGAGTGGACGTATGACGCCATTCTCTTGTCGCCGCAGTGGAGCGAGGAGGAAGCCCTGAAGATGGAGGAGCTGTTTCTCTCGCCGCTCATCGACAGCTTCTCGCAGCAGGCACTCCTGCCAGCCGTGATTCTCGGCTGCTGCATCTGGTTCGACTACAGAAAGGAGCGCATGCTGATAAACGTGTATATGAAGTCGGACGACGTGCAGGTCAGGCAGCGCGCGCTCGTGGGGCTGGCACTTGCCATGGACAGCCTGCAGTACCGCCTTGCCGACTCGGAGCATGAGAATCTCATCGACAAGATGCTTGAGAATGAGCGGAGCGTGAAGGAGCTCAGGGACCTGCAGCTGCAGCTGGCAATGGCGCAGCTGGCGGAGAGTGACAAGGATGTAATGGAAAAACAGATTATACCCAATATAATGAACAACTCGCCGATAGCTTTCAAGAACGGAGCGTTTGAGGAGCTCGACGATGACGGCACCGAGGATATCCTTGACCCCGGGGCTGCCGACCGCAGAAGGGAAAATCTGGAGAGCACGGTGGAAATGATGCAGAAGCTCTACAAGAGCGGGCGCGACATATATTATGGCAGTTTCAGGCGAATGAAGAGATATCCGTTCTTTGACAGGACAATAAACTGGACGCTGCCATACACAAGGCTGCACCCCTCGATAGTGGGAGGGCTGGACAGCAGGATAGGAAAGATTCTGGCTGTGAGCGCTGAGCACAGCCAGCTGTGCGACTGCGACTGCTATTCGTTTCTGCTGACGCTGAAGGGAACGATGCCTCAGATGCCGGAGGCAATGATTGAGTCGCTCAGCGGCATGAGCAACATGCCTGAAAAGGACCCTGCCACAGCGAAACCGGCGCACGTGCGCCGCAATCTGATACAGAACATTTACAGGCTCACTCATCTCATGCCCAGCCATACGATGTTTCCCGACCTCTTTCGGAATGTGGAAGATGCCGAGGGCATACCGCCATTCCTGTTTTTTGCGCAGCCGGTGTTTGCCGACTCCGTGCTTGTGAGAAAGTGGGGAGTGCCGGTGGCAATGGTGCTCAACAGCCGCGAGAAATTGGGGGATGCCTCCATGATAATGAAGAACTACGACAATATGGAGCATACGTTTGAGAGCGCCTGTTTCATGGCTGATATGGATTATGCTCAGAAGGAGCGGCATCTGGAAGAGGCTCTCGCATTCAAACAGGACGATGAGGTGATTTGCAGACTGGCGCAGCACTATCTGGGGGAATATGATGTGGAAACGGAAAAGTGGAAAAAGGGCATGGAGATGGTCAACGGACTGCTTGAGAAGAACCCTGACAGCATAGAAGCGCTGAAGGCTAAGGGATATGCTCTTCTCAGGGTTGAGAAAAGCTGGGAGGAAGCCAAGGCTCTGCTCTATAGAGTTCACTATGAGACTCCCGATGACGATGAGGTATGTTTCGCACTGGGCGAATTGCTGCTGAGCATGGGCAATGCCGAACAGGCGTGCACAATGTATGAGAAGTCGTATGTCGGCGGAAAGGGTGATACGCTTGACCGGATATACTATGGCATAGGTCTGATGGCATGCCGCAGGTTTGAGAAGGCGTTGGAGGTGCTTGAACCGGTGAAAAGCCGGGAAGCGATGTCTTACATCGACGAGAAAAAGGGCGATCTTGAGAAGTGCGGGATTACTCCGCTTGAGATAAAGCTGTTCAAGGCATCGCTCGCGGGAGAATATAATTGATAAGACATATAGCGCCAAGCTAATTGGAGAAAAATCGGCGATTTAGGATTCTAAATCGCCGATTTAGCGTTGTAATTCGCCGATTTGCAGTTGTAATTCGGCGATTTGCAGTTGTAATTCGGCGATTTGCAGTTGTCATCAGTAGGTGCTGTAAATTCTCTCCGGAGTGTTGCTCTGAGTCTTACAGGAACGGTGCAAGCAGATGTGCAAACCACCCTACGAAGCGTTGCCACGGAGTGCGCATCTGCTTCCAGTTTTCGGGGGTCATTCTGATGCAGTCGGGTATGTCGGCATCGAACAGGTCCGACAGCTCCTGAGTGGTGCAGCGGTCGAGAATCACGGCATTCTCCTCATAGTCGAACCGCAGGCTGCGCGAGTTGAGGTTGGCGCTGCCCACGGTACACACCTGCCCGTCGGTCATTATCACCTTGGTGTGGTGGAATCCCGGCTGGTAGACCCACACGGTCACTCCTTTCTTCATCAGCTTGTGGGCATTGTAGAACACACAGTCGGGGGTGAGCGGAATGTCGCTCTTTGCCGAAATCATTATCTCCACTTTCACTCCGCGCCTCACGGCAGCTTTCAGTGCCTTCTTCAGCTGGCGGTTGAGCGTGAGATACGGGTTGATGAGCTTTATCGAGTCGTGGGCGCTGTTGATTGCCGCCAGATAGAACTGTCTGATTATCTCGGGCGACTTGCGCGGCTCGCGGTTGATTATGCCCACGGTCTTGCGGCGGGCGGTGGCGGTGGTGTCGGGTTTCAGCCCGCTGAAATGGTTGTTGGCGGCATCAAAGTACTTGCTGTCTGCGGTAATGTCCTCGCCGGTCACCTTATGCCATATCCTGGCAAATATCCTTTGCAGCTCGCTAACCGCCGGACCCTCTATGCGGCAGTGCATGTCGTGCCAGCTTCCCACCTGCTCCGTGCCTTTAATGTAATAGTCGGCAACGTTCATGCCGCCGGTGTAGGCTATCTGTCCGTCAATCACCACTATCTTGCGGTGGTCGCGGCTCCACACGTGGTTGATCCACGGAAAGCGTATCGGGTCGAACTCATGTATGTTGATGCCGTCCTCGCGCAGCTTGCGCAGGTGCTTCTTCTTCAGCGGGCGGTTGTTGGAGTCGTTTCCGAATCCGTCGAACAGAGCGCGCACCTCCACGCCCTCCTTCACTTTCTCGCGGAGGATGTCGAAGAGCAGTGAGGCTATGGAGTCGTTTCTGAAGTTGAAGTACTCCAGATGCACGCTGCTTTTTGCCTGCCGTATGGCGCAAAACATGTCATTGAATTTCTCGTTGCCGCTGGTGAGCAGCGTCACGCTGTTGCTGTCGGTAAATTCAATGCCGCATTGTTCCAGTTCTCTTTTCACCAAGGAGTCGGCTCTCTCTCGTTCCAATGTGTTGTATTCCTTTGCCTGTATGTTGTAAAAGGTGTTGATAGCTATTATTACTGTTAGGAAGAATTTATACATAAATGCTGCCTGGCTTATTTTTTACGTGAGTTGGTCCTGTGTTGGCTTACTTTTTACGTGAGTTGGTCCTGTATATCAGTGGCGACATGCCGTATTTCTCCTTAAACATGGTTATGAAGTTGTCGGCGGTGTTGAGCCCTATGTTGATTGCAAGCTCACTCATGCTTATGTCGGTCTTCTCCAGCAGCGTGCAGGCGTGCTTCAGGCGCATGTTGAGTATAAGCTCCGTGGGGGTCTTGCCCACAAGTGCCTGCACCTTGCGGAAGAACTGCACGCGTCCCATGCCCATGGCGGTTGCCATAGCCTCGATGCTGATGTGGCCGTTGCTCATGTTGTGGAGCACGTACTGCTCGATGTTGTAGAGGAACAGCTGGTCCTGAACCGACATCTCCGGCACGTTGCTTATCAGTGTAAGCTCAGTGGTGCCCGCCGTGGCGGTGTCTGTTGCGTCCGACTTGTCAGAATGGGCCGACCTGTCTGACCTGTCCGACTTGTCTGACCTGTCCGAATGGTCCGACACGTCCGTATTGTCCCGAATGTCCGGTGTCTCCGCAGCCTCGCTGTCATCGTCGGTGAATGTGAGCGTGGCAGTGGTCATGCTGGCGTTGTAGCTTTCCAGCCGTCGCGTCTCGCCGCCCTCTATGGTGTCGCTCAGCAGCTTGGCGTCGGATATTCCGAGCAGGCTGTTGAAGCGCATTATAGCCTCCTGTATGTTGAACGGCTTTGCCAGATAGTCGTCGGCGGATATTGTGATGTTCTGCTCTATCATGTCGGCTTTCGACAGCACACCGTCGGTCATGAGCACAAACTTGATGTTGGCGGTCATGGTGCTTGTCTTGAGCATGTTGCAAAGGTCGCTTCCCGTGGTTTGCGGCATATCGTCCTTGCACACTATGATGTTGGGGTGCAGTATGGTTATGTCCTTCTGTGCGTCGGTGGTGGAGTTGTAGATGTGCAGGTCGTAGATGTCGTTGAGATATGACCTTATGAACTTCTGCAGCTCCTCGCTGTCGTCGATGAACATCATCGTGACTTTCTTCAGCTTGTCCGACTCCACGAGCTTTGGCGGGGTGAACTCCGATGTGAGCACCTCGCCCACCTCCTTGGGCAGCGCGTTGACATATCCCTGGGTGTTGAGCTGCAGCCTTGACTCGGCTGTCTCGCTTGCCTTTGACTCAGGATTTTCAAGTGCCATCTGCATCTCGCTTATCTGGGTTATCACCTGCAGCATCTGGAAGTGCAGCGAGTTGAGTTGCTCCTTGCCTTCCACGGTGGTGGTGGTCTCGGCAAGGTTTCCTATGATCGAGGTCATGCGCGACATGGGCTGCATCAGGTTGTCGCTGGCGTTCTTTATCTCCTGCTGCTGGCGCATCAGTTCGGCAAGGGTTATCTTCTTCTTGTTCCACACGTAGCGCACCTCTTTCAGACCGTAGCGCCATACGTAGAACACGCCGAGCACTATGGCGGCATATACGGCTATCATCCACCATTGCAGCCACCACGGGCGTTCTATCACGATTTCGAGCACGCGCTCCTGATTGCTCACCGCTCCGCTGGCGCTTATTGCCTTTACGTGCAGGCGGTAGGTGCCGCTGCTGAGGTTGGTGAAGGTCACGCCGTGGTTCAGCGCGTCGCCGTTGTGCCAGTCCTGCTCTTTGCCTTCCATCCAGTACATGAACATCAGCCGCTCGCTCTGATTGTAGTTGCCGGCGGCGAATTTGATGGTGAAGGTGTTCTGGCTATTGTTTAGTTTTATGCTGTTGGTCTCGTTGAGAGCCTCGGGCAGAATGGCGTTGCCGTCATACAGGTGTCCGGGCATAATCTCCGTGTCGTTGATAAACAGCTGTGTGAGCATCACTTTGGGCAGCGACTCGTTGGTGACCTTGCTGCCCTGCTTGTTTACCCAGTTTATGCCGAACACTCCGCCGAGAATCACGTCGCCGTTAGCCTTTGTGCATATTGCTCCCTGGTTGAACTCGTTGCCCTGCATGCCGTCGCTGATGTCGTAGTTGTACATGCAGTAGTTGAACGTGCCCTCCTCGTGGTTGCGCTGCACCACCACGCGGCACACTCCGTTGGTGGTGGTTATCCACACGTTGTGGTTGCCGTCCTCGGTGAGTCCGCGCACGCAGTTGTTGCACAGCCCGTCCTTGTCGGTGATGTACACCAGCCGGTCGTTGCTGCGGTCGTAGACGTTGATGCCGTCGCGGGTGCCTATCCACAGCAGTCCGCGGCTGTCCTCCAATACCTGTGTTATGTAGTTGTTGGTGAATTTGTTGAGCGATTTCTTTTCGCCTGTCAGCATTTCCTTCTCGGTGGTGGAGATGTTGAGCACAAGCACGCCCTCGTTGGTTCCGGCATACAGGGTGTTGCCCTGACCGTAGGCAAGACAGGTGACGGTGTTGGTTGTTAGGCGCCCGTTTTCCTTGGTGTACGATGAGAAGGTGTTCATCTTGGTGCTGTACATCTGCAAGCCGCCGTTGGTGGCTATCCACAGGTTGCCGGTCTTGTCTACGCACAGTGCGTTCACGTGGTCGTTGATGAGCGTCCGGGTGCTGTCCTTTGCCAGCGAGTATATTGTTGTCGCGCCGTCTTTTATCCGGGCGAGCCCATTCTGTTTTGACCCCACCCATACGCTTCCGTCGGGCGTGGCTGCCATTGCCGACACCTTGCGGCTTGCAAGCTCGCCGTCGTAGCCGTAGATGCCGCTTTCGCTTGTTCCATACCACATCTTGCCGCTGGTGTCCTCGGTTATTGCGGTCACGTCGCCAATGAGTGCCGACTGGAATTTATATATGTTCTTGCCATAGAATGCCACTCCGTTTTTCTCTGTTCCCACCCAGAGCAGCCCGGTGTTGTCAACGTATGTGCTGAGGGTGCTCACAATGGCTCCGGCGGGTATCTTGCTGTTGAGCCCTGTAGGGGTGACATATTCAATTGCATAGTTTCCGGCGTTGAGCTTCACAAGTCCGGCACGGTCGGTAGCCATCCAGATATTGCCCTGCTTGTCTGCCGACATGCTGAACACCGTGCGGTCGGCGTTTGTGCCGTTCAGCCCGAGGCTGCTGCCTATGGCGGTCACCCATTCGTTGGTTTTCTTCATATACAGCATCAGTGTGCCGTGTCCGTAGAGCCAGATGTTGTCGCTGGCGTCGGCAAATGTCTTCAGCGATGTGCTGTGTACAAGCTGCTGCTCGGCAATGGTGTTGGTCTGCCATTCCTTCCGGCGGTCGTTGTCAATGCTGAGGCATACGAGCATTCCGTTGTCGTAGGTGAGCACGGCTCCCTCGCGGCATTCGCTTATTGAGCAGATGTTGCCTTCGGGTATTCCTGCCACGTCGTTGGTGTAGCCGAATTCATACATGAGCTGTTTCTGCATGTTGTATGCCACGATGCCTCGCTTGGGCACATACATCCAGAAGTTTTTCCTGGTGTCGATATACACTATGGTGGGGTCGTTGCCCTTCAGACCCATGCGGGTGTACACCTGGTGCATGTCGCGCTCAAAGGTTTCAGTGCGTGGATGATACAGGCACATGCCCTGGGCGGTGTTTATCCACAGGCTGCCGTCCATTGCCTCCTGTATATTGTTGATATAACTGTCGGGCAGCGACGAGCCGTCCTGTGAGTCGCACTGGAAGTTGCGGAACACATAGCCGTCGTAGCGGTAGAGGCCCGCGGGCGTGCCGAACCACATATATCCCTTTGAATCCTTCATAATGCAGTTTACCTGACTGCTGTTCATTTGGTTGCGTGTGTCAAGAGTCTTGAACATATAGACCGCCGCTGCTGCCAGCGGAATCACAAGCATTGTCAGTAGCGCAATTCTCTTATACAGTTTCATCATTATCGACGTTTAAAAGTTATTCTACAATATATTTTGAGTTTTATAGCATACTTTATTTTTGCAACATGCTGTTTTTTATGTTTACAGCTACTTTATTTTTTACCACATGCAGTTTTTTATGTTTACAGCATGCACGAGTAATGGTCAACCACTCCCAGCAGCCGGTTGTTGCCGTCGACCACCAGTACGGAGTGGATTTTGTAGCGGTTCATTATGCGCTGTATCTCGCTTATCTTGGTTGTCGCCGAAACGGTTTTGGGTGTTGTTGTCATTATGTCGCTCACAGGGTGATTGAAGAAGTCGGCTCCCCATTTCTCGGTTGAGCGGCGTATGTCGCCGTCGGTAATCAGTCCTGCCACCTTGCCGTCGGTAATGGCTATTCCGAGCCCCAGCTTTCCCTTGCTCACAAGGATGATTGCCTCGCCCAGACACATCTCGGGCGTTATCACCGGCATGTCGCTGGTGCGCATCACGTCGTGGGCGGTGGTGAGCAGCCGCTTGCCGAGCTCGCCGCCGGGGTGATAGTGTGCGAAGTCCTGCGGCTTGAAGTTGCGTTTCTCCATGAGCGCCACGGCAAGTGCGTCGCCCATTGCCAGGGTGGCTGTGGTGCTGCTTGTGGGGGCGAGGTTCAGCGGGCACGCTTCTTTCTGCACGCTCACATCGAGGTGGCACACCGAGTATTTTGCAAGTAGCGATGTTGGGTTGCCCGTCATTGCCACGATGGGTATCTGCATGTCGAGCACCATGGGGATGAACCGCAGCAGCTCGTCGGTGGCGCCGCTGTTGGATATGGCTATAACCACATCGTCGGCGGTCATCACTCCGAGGTCGCCGTGAAAGACATCCAGCGGATTGATGAAAAATGCCGGAGTGCCGGTGCTCGACAGTGTGGCGGCAATCTTGGCTCCTATGTGCCCGCTCTTGCCCACACCGGTTACAATCACCTTGCCGCGGCAGCGCCACATCAGTTCCACGGCGCGCTCAAAGTCGTCGTCAAGTTTGGGAATGAGGTCGAGTATTGCCTGTGCCTCGTCCTTCAGACATTGTATAGCGTAGTCTCTTATGGTCATCGTTTCTTTTATTTATGTTTAGGAGTTAAGTCTTTAGTCCTTTTTATATTAAGTCTTTTATGTCTTTGGGCAGCTAAGCCGTTCCCTTTTGGGAGTTAGGCTTTGTTCTTTTGGGAGCTAAGCTTTTTCCTTTTGGAAGTTAGGCTTTGTATTTTGGCAGCTAAGCCTTGTCTTTTATCAGCTCTTCCACCAGTCCTTCCAGTTTTTCAAGCTCCAGCATGTTGGCGGCGTCGCTCAGTCCGCGGTCGGGGTCGGGATGCACCTCGAAGAAGTATCCTGTGGCACCGAAAGCCTTTGCTGCCTTTGCCATCTGCGGCACAAAGTGGCGGTCGCCGCCTGTCTTGCCGTCGCTTCCTCCGGGTCGCTGCACGCTGTGGGTGCAGTCCATTATCACGTTTGGCACAATCTCCAGCATGTCGCTGATGTTGCGGAAGTCAACCACAAGATTGTTATAGCCGAAACAGTTGCCGCGCTCGGTGAGCCACACTTCTCCGGCACCCGATTCAAGTGCCTTCTCCACTGGATAGCGCATGTCTCTGCCGCTCAGAAACTGTGCTTTCTTTATGTTCACCGTCCTGCCTGTGGCGGCTGCTGCCGTGAGCAGGTCGGTCTGCCGGCATAGGAATGCGGGTATCTGTAGCACGTCGGCAACCTCAGCCGCGGGCTTTGCCTGCCAGCTCTCGTGTATGTCGGTGAGTATGCGCAGACCGTAGCGGCTCTTTATGTCGGCGAGCATCTCCAGTCCCTTTTCCAGTCCTGGTCCGCGAAACGACTTCAGCGAAGTGCGGTTAGCCTTGTCAAACGAAGCCTTGAATATTATGTCGGTGCCCAGCCTGCGGTTTATCTCCACCAGCCTTTTTGGCACTGTGTCCAGCAGCTCTGCGCTCTCTATCACGCACGGTCCTGCTATTATCGTTGTGCTCATTGTTCTTGTCTTTATTTTATGAATGGTAGGAGGAGTAGGAAGGGTAAGAGGGGGATGTTTAACTTCTTTAGCTTCCTCTAAGTTCTTTAACTTCCTTTAACTTCCTCCAAGTTCTTTATATATACATCCTGCTGCGGGAACGGTATCTCCACTCCGTTCTTGTTGAGCGTATCATAGATGCAGTTCTTTATGTCGCTTTCCACCAGTCCCTGCTTCATCACGTCCACCCAGCACAGCAGTTTCAGGTTGATGCTGCTGTCGGCAAACTCGGTGAATATGACTTTGGGCTGTCGGCTGCTGTCAATCCATTCGTGGCTCATTGCTGCAATGGCTTTCTCTATCATGTCAATCACCTCCTTGATGTTGCTGCCGTAGCCCACACCGAAGATGGTGGTCGAGAGCACATAGCCGTTGTTGCGGGTAAGGTTCTTGTAGTTCTTTGTGAACAGCTGGCTGTTCTGGAATGCTATCACCGAACCGTCGAGCGACTCTATCATCGTGCTGGTATAGTTGATGTTTGCCACACGTCCGCGTATTCCGTCACATTCTATGAGGTCGCCCACCTTTATTCTGCCCGTCATGAGCGATATGCCGTAGTAGATGTTCTCAAGAATGTCCTTCGATGCAAAACCGATACCTGTGGACAGTCCGCCCGAGATTACCACGAGCCATGTGAAGCTGATGCCGAGCGTGTAGAGCGAGAACAGAAACCATGCTCCCCACACAAACACCTGCACCACGTTCTTTGCCATCATGAAGTGGCTTGCTGCCGATGTAGGGTCTTTTTGGTAGAAGTGCATCTTGATGAATGCCAGCAGTGTGCGGCTGACGTAGCTGAACACAAACCACAGTATCACCACCACGCAGAGGCGCATCACCGACAGCTTCAGGTTCTCCTGGTCTACGAAGTTGGTGTTGAAAGCCTTCCAGCACAGGTCGCTCAGGTTGAATATGTCGGCTGCCCAGTACACGCTTATCATTATCGACGCCACGGCGCAGGCGGGCAGCAGCACATCCTCCACGAGCGCATAGAACCATGTCTTGGTGATGGGAAACTTCTTGCTCTCCACTTCCTTGCCGTGCTTGTTGATGAAGCCTTTCTTCATTCCGTACATCTTTATCCAGTCGCTAAGGCAGGTGATGGAGAGCACGCAGGTGAGCTGCATTATCCACCAGATGATTATCTGCACGCTTGCCAGGGTGTAGCCTTTCCACGACAGCAGCACCGAGACGATGAACACCGCCATGGATGTGTAGGTGTAGAACATGTCGAGGCGCGGAATGGCGCGGCGGTGGCTCTTTATCACCTTCCACTGCCACAGCGAGCACGCCAGCAGTACGGGCGGGAATATGAGGTTTACGAGTTCGTTTGGAATCAGTACTATGCGGAACGTTATAACCACGAATCCAATCACTATCAATGGACTGTATATCCGGAACGAACTGCGTATCTGCGCTGTGTTGAGGCGCAGCAGCAGCGAGAACAGGATTACTCCCAGCAGCCATGCAAACTCCACGAGCAGGTCGGCTGCCATGTTTATGAAATTCTGGTCGGCATTGATTTTCACCAGTCCCACAATCAGTGCAAATGTCACTGTGCTTGTGGCAGTGATTATGTATGGGCGCTTTTCTATGAAGTCGTCTGTGCGGAAAAATCCGGGCATGAACTTTCTCGGTGCGAGAAACTTCAGCACCAGCACGTTGAGCCCCGATGCTATCACGGCGTAGAACACGATGATGACGAATAGCAGCAGTATTATCCGACTGTCCCATTGCGAGTTGAGCTTGGGATGCACACGGTATTTCTCCGCTATGCTGCGCTCGGTCTCCTTCAGCGTTGTTGACAGCTTCGACAGCAGTTCCAGATAATTCTCGCCGCCGTTCTTGAATATGCTTGTCTGTATGTTGTTGTAGCGCTTGTTGGCATAGTCGTTGATTGCGCTCAGCCGCTGCTCGGTCTGCTCATATATGCGCATATACTCCTCGTTGCTCTCGGTGGTTGCAGTGAGCCGGTTCTTTATCGACACAGCCAGTGCCAGGCACACGCTGCGGTCGGTCTGCGCCCCGGGCGAGAGCATCGTCACGGGCATCTTCTTCAGACTGCTTATCAGACTGTCATAGCGTGTTATTTCGTGCTGAGTCTGCTCAATGTAGTTCTTAAACGGCAGCTGCTCGCGCTGGAATGTCTTGTATTGCTCCGTTGCCTCATGGCAGGCGTATGTAAGGTTAAACACATAGCCTTCCTTTTGCGAATAGAGCATCAGCGAGTTCTGGTTGCTGCGGTTCATTATGCTTATCAGCTGGGCAAACACCTCCTTGGTGCGCTCCTGTTCCGATTGGCTTTGCTGCGCCAGCTCGCGGTGGATAGTGGTCAGCTCGGTGCGCAGTATTCCTAAGGTGTTGTCCAGGTCCTTTTCTTTCAGGACAGCACTTGCGTCTGTTATTCCTGCAATGAGCAGCAGCAATATTATTATTATCCGATTGACTTCGTCGAATCTCATTTCATAAACTTCTTTAAATTTGAGTGCAAAGATACTACTTTTTTCTGAAATAGTTGTATTTTTGCAGTAAATCTAAAGAAAAATTAATACATAAAGTTGATAATGAAACTGATAGCAGACAGCGGAAGCACAAAAACCGACTGGAGCGTGACTTCCGGCAACAGTGTTGCGCTTAGTGTGAAAACCCAGGGAATCAATCCTTTTCATCAGCCGGAGAAGGTTATAGGCGATATTCTCTCCAGCGAGCTTCTGCCGCAGATTGAGCCGGTGGTGGCTTCCATTTCCGAGATTCATTTCTATGGCAGCGGCTGCAACGAGGCAAATGCCGCCGTCATGCAGGCGTTGCTCTCGCGGGTGTTTAGTGACGATGTTAGTTCGTCTGGCTATGGTGTGCGGGTGTTTGTCTACAGCGATCTTCTTGCTGCCGCCCGCGCAGTCTGCGGCACGTCCCCTGGCATTGCCTGCATCATGGGCACGGGTGTCAACTCCTGTCTTTACGATGGCACCGGTATTGTCAGCAATACGCGTCCGCTCGGCTATATTCTCGGCGACGAGGGCAGTGGAGCGGTGCTTGGCAAACTGTTTCTCAATGCGCTCTACAAAGGCTTTCTGCCGCAGGATATGGTTGGCGAGTTTGAGCAGTGGATAGGCATGAGCTATCAGGACATCATTACCCGCGTCTACCGCGAACCCATGGCAAACCGCTTTCTTGCCGGCATTGCGCCGTTCATTCACGACCGTATTGACATTCCTGCCGTGCGCGACATTGTGGTTGACAATTTCCGCAACTTCTTCCGCCGCAACGTCGTGCAGTACAAAGCCGCCTCATTGCCAGTTGGTGCAGTGGGCAGCATTGCATATTTCTTCCGCGATGAGCTGTGCGAGGCGGCAAGCCTTGAGGGCTTCACACTCAGCCGCGTATTGCGCTCGCCAATGGACGGATTGGTGGCATATCATATCGGCAATCCTATCCTCACTCCGTGTCTGTGAGCGGTGGGCAGGTCAAGATAGTTGAGGCGGTGCACATATTCCACGCTTATCAGTCCTAATATGTTGCAGATGCCCACGGAGCATTCGCAGTAGGGCTTGCTGCCGTCCATGCGCGATATGCCGTAGTCGTTTTTATTTGTCACTGTTCCCCACAGCGTGCGGAATCCCAGCATCTCATGACAGCCGAGCATGCGCAGGAACGGAATGCGCGAGAGCAGCACTCCGCCGCAGTCCCAGCTGACCATCATGCTGAGATAGCGGTCGTTGGCAAACTCATGGTTGTTTATGAGCATAAATGTTGACGGTGCCGAGAAGTAAGCCATGTTGGCGGCGGGCAGGCACAGCAGCATGAACGGCACCTTGTTCCATTCCGCTCCGGCGCGGGCTCCTATGTCCACGCGCCCTGTGCCTGCCGCAATACGGTTGCTGTAGGCAATCTCGGTGATGTTGTAATCGTAGTTGCTGCGCAGAAATCCCCTGATGCCTGCACGGTGCGACAGCGACACCACTGAGTTCTTTGTCGGGCGGAGGTCAATCTCCATAGTTACGTCCGCCAAGTGCATGGTCGTGCGCATGGCTTCGCTCCAGTCGCCCACGGTTGCAATCTTCTGCATCGAAATCTGTGCCGATGCCTTCAGCATTCGGTTGAAGTCGTAGTCGAAGTCAATCTGCTGGCGGTTAATCCTCACAAACTCGCCCACCGATGTCCATCGCAGCGAGGTGAGGAAGTTCTCGTCGTATGTGCTGTTGAAAATCTCGAATGGCATACCGATGTCGCGCATCGCC
>JAGAPI010000234.1 GCA_017623335.1 Prevotella sp. | reverse complement strand
GGCAGATTGGGGTTCATCAGGTCAATCTCATCGCCGAACAATTCACCATACTGTGCAACGAATGCAGGATTGTTGAACTTGAATGAACGCGGATAGTTGTACTTTGAGTTGCGTATGTCATTATTGTAGTCGTAACTTCCCTCACCGCCCCAAATTTCAAGGAAGTAGTGGTGTGTGTTATAGAAGTTGCCGATGCCACGTCCGCCGGTATAGTCGCCTACAGGCCATGTGAACGGTGCTAATGATTGTCCTGTAGCTTTGTTCTCAAAGCGGAAGAGTCCCGTCTGTGGAGCAATCCAGCGCTCCTGCCAGAAATTGCCTTGCACCCAGAAGGCATCGCCGGTATTTCCCTGTCCGCCCGTCACGTTAGGCTCAATCTGTATCACCCATATACCTTCGGTGTTGCCGCTTGCGCGGTTTTGGTTGTCACGGCGGAAGAGATCCCAGTACACATCGCCCTCTTCATTTGCCCGTGAACCGAACCTGTCGGTCATAAGAGCCAGTGCAGGATTGTTTATCACCTTTGTTGCCTCGTCTGCCGCCTTCTGGTTGTCGCCTGCTGCAAGATACAGCTCTGCCAGCAATACCTGCGCGGCGGGTGCGCTTATCTCACCATCGTTCACAGCCTTTATGTCGGGCAGGTTCTCGGCTGCAAACTTTGCATCCTCAATAGCCTGTGCCAGTGTCTCCTCCTTTGTGGCGCGGGTGTAGTCGGTCTTGGGAGCTGACACTTCCTCCAGCTGCAGCGGAACACCTCCATAATAATAGCACAGTGTGCGGTAAGCCATTGCGCGGAACAGGCGTCCCTTTGCCTCGTAAAGCTTTTTGTCGCTGTCGGTAAGTCCAGATGCCGGCACACGTGTGAGCACGGTGTTAGCCTGCGCTATTAGCTTGTAGAGATTTTCCCAGTGCCATTTTGGCGTAGCAGCCGTTGGATTCATAATAGATGACAGGTTTGACAATGGCGGGTCAGCATGTATGGCAAAGTCGGTACGCTCAAGATACTGGTTCATCTGGTCATAGCTGCCGCAATAAAATTCTGCGCGCACCAGGTTGTAGAGTCCGTTTATAGCGGCATCGAAGTCGGCGGCAGTGGTGTAGGAGTTGTCACCTCCCATGAAGTCGAGAGGCTTCTCCTCCAAAAACTTGTCTTCATTGCAACCTGTCAGCATTGCCGCAGATGTGAAGGTTGCTGCTGCCATCATAAGATGGATTATATGTTTTTTTATCATAATTGTCTATGTTTTAAAAATTCGTTGTATGTCTTAATATATAATAAGGTGTAGGCAGTTTTTAGAAATTGACATTAACGCCAAATGTTATGCTCTTCATCACAGGACGGTTTGCATAGGTGCTGCCCGTTATGATGTCGCGGTTGTTGCCGTCCTTGCAGGTCATGTTTGGCTCCGGGTCCCATCCGTGCCAGCCTGTGATGGTGAGCAGGTTTTTGCAGTTCATGTAAACGCTTATGCCGTCAAATCCTATCTTGTTCATCCATGAGCGTGGCAGGTCGTAGGAGAGGGTTACGTCTTGCAGGCGCAGGAAGTCACGCTTTTCGTAGCGGTGGGGCGACTGGCCGAGTGCACCGTCTTGTGCGGCACGGTCGTAGATACCGCCAGGATTTTTGGGCGACCAGAATAAATCAGCCTCTTCAGTGAAGTGATTATAACGCTTGCCGTTGTCATCAGGACGTACCTGATTGGTGTTCTGTCCCATGAAACCGTCCTTGCCTCCCAGCATTGAGTAGAGGAAGAAGCTAAGGGTGAGGTTCTTATATGTAAATTTGTTCTGTAAGCCCATGCGCACAGCGGGGTCGGTCTTACCTATTACGGTACGGTCGTCGGCTGTAATCTTGCCGTCGTTGTTGGTGTCCACCACACGATAGTTGCCGGGATAGAATCCTTCAGGAATGTCGTCGCCCACCTGATAGATGCCGTCCACCTTGTAGTCGTAGATGGCAGAGAGCGATTCGCCTATAAACAGACTGCTGGCAGTCATGTCG
>JAGAPI010000039.1 GCA_017623335.1 Prevotella sp. | reverse complement strand
CCCTTGTTGCCACAGGCAAGCCGGTGGTGCTGCTCAACTTCTCGGGCCGTCCCACACTCATGTCGTGGGAGGCAGAGAATGTGCCCGCCATCCTCAACGTGTGGTTTGGAGGCTCTGAGACCGGCGATGCCATCTGCGACGTGCTGTTCGGCGACAAGTGCCCCTCGGGCCGCCTCACAATGACCATGCCGAAGGCTCTCGGTCAGATTCCAATCTACTACAACCACCTCAACACTGGCCGTCCCGTGCCCGAGGGAGCAAAGGAGTACCGCAAGTATCAGAGCAACTACATCGATGTGCGCAACGACCCGCTCTATCCTTTCGGCTACGGACTGTCATACACCACATTCGCATACGGCGACCTGCATCTTAGCAGCACCAGCATGAATGCCGGCGGCAAGGTAAAGGCTTCGGTGACAGTGACCAACACCGGCAGCCGCGAGGCAGCCGAGGTGGTGCAGCTCTACATCCGCGACATCTTTGCGTCGGTGGTGCGCCCCGTGAAGGAACTCAAGGGCTTCGAGCGCATAACGTTGAAGGCAGGGGAGAGCCGCAAGGTGGAGTTTGAAATCACCCCCGACCTGCTGAAGTTCTACAACAGCAGTCTCGACTTCGTGCTTGAGCCGGGCGACTTCGACATCATGGTGGGAGGAAACAGCCGCGACGTGAAGACCGTAAGGCTTACAGTGAAGTAAATACCGGAATCCTGAATTTTGTTGCCAAGATTCAGAAATCTTATGCCTGGATTTCTGTGTTGTCTCTCTATGAGAGACGCATCGTCTCCGGTAGAGAAATGCACCGTCTCTGGTAGAGAGACGGTTGCTAAATCCCGACATGAGATTTTAAAATCCCCTTAGCAGATTCCAGGATGCCGCGAAAAATATCAACACAGTCAGTGAGTGGAAGATGATTTCATCTTCCACTCATCTTCCACTCCTGCAATCGCTTATTTATCAGCATGTTAAACTGTAAAAAGTGGAAGGTGGAAGATAAATCGGCAAAAAAAAATTTTTATGCGTGAGCGCCTGAGCCGCGCTGCCGCTTTTATTAAACGCTCTTGCTCTCTATGCGTTTAATGTCGCTCTCAAAACAATTGGGATTCATCGCCTTGCTCTTCATCCTTGAGCGGTAGTTGTATATTGTGTTAGGTGTGTAGTGCAGAAACTCGGCAATCTTCGACGAGTCATCGATTCCCAGACGTATCAGTGCGAAGATGCGTGCGTCGGTGGTCAGCTTGTTGCCGTTAGCATGGTGTGTTCTGTGCTCGGGCTTCAGAAGCGCGTCGAAGTCACTGAGGAAGTTGGGGAAGATGTGCAGGAAGATGGTGTCGAAGTTGGAAAACAACACAGCCAGCTCGTCTTCTCTCATCTGGTCGTTTTGAGAGATGCGCATAAGGTCGTCGAATTGCCTGGCTTTCATTTTCCTGTTCACTTTAATGCGGAAGTTGTCCATCTTGTCTATGTATTCCGAGCAAAGCGTGAAGAACTTTCCTATGTATTCCTCCTTTACGCGGTTGCTCAGCGATAGTTGCCCGTTCAGGCATGTCAGCTGTGTGTTAAGTGCCGACAGATGTGTGTTGGCGTCACTCAGCTGGCGGCTTTGCGCTGTCAGGCGGTTGTTGTATTCCTTAAGTTCGTTGCGCGCTATTGCCAGCTGCTTGCGTTTTCGTGACACATAGATATACATGGCAGCCATGCAGAGAGCAAACAGGCTCACTATTGCCACAAGAATCCACAGGTGGGTATTGGTTCTGTTGATTTTCTCCTTGTACTTGTCGTTGATCATTGTAAGTACAGGCGACACGAGCCATGAGCGTACGTGTGCGGAGAAATACGAGGTACACTTCCATGAATATTCCACATAGCGGTGACTTCTCTCAATGTCGCCCTCCCTGTTGAGAATGTCGGCAAGCGACCACAGGGCAGCCTGGTCCATCACGCAGTTCCTGATGTCAGAGAGAGCCGACTGTGCCAGCCAGTATTTTTGTTCCGTCTGTTTCCCGAGCCCTCCGTAATCCTGCGCTCTGTAAAAGCTTACTATTGCATATTCGTGTGAGCCGGGAGCAGTTATTTTCAGTCTCTTGTCATTCGTCTCAAGCGCGGCTTTGTAGTTGTGGTCGTTAAAGTATTGTGACTCGACACATCTCAGGTATCTCTCGGTGTTATGTGGAATGACACTCAGAAGAGAGTCGCGGTAGCTGACAGACATTCTGTAATATTTCTTTCTTATCTGGTCGTCCTGTGTATAGTATCCCATCTCTCCATACAGGTGGCACATGGCATAATAGTAGTCATTGAGCATCTCTCCTTTCAGCTCTTGCCCCGGTACCTGCTGCAGATAGCTCATTGCCTCGCTGTAGAATCCCGCCGCCGACTGTTGCTGTCCCATTTTGTTGCAGCAGTCAGCCTTCAGGTCTGTTCTCCCCATCTTCTCAGCCATTTTTATACATCTGTTGAGACATGTTATGGCAGAATCGTTTCTGAATGACCTGTATGCCTCGTATAGATTCATTGTGGCATTATATCGTGTTTCCGTATTGGCGGCATGTGCCGCTTCCCGTTGCAGATACGCCAGTTGCTGCTGTTTCCGATACATAAAGTCACCGGCATGGCTAATGGCTTCGTCTATGGCATGGTAAAGCGAGTCCAGACTGTCGGCATAAGAGGCGACAGACAGGATAAGGGACGTCATCAGTAAAAACGTTTTTTTCATGAATTTGATTTTTGTATGCAAAAATACAAAATAAAACTTAAAATTCAATCTAAAGCGGCAGAAAAAAAATAACAGTTCTGCCCAATTAACTTTTTTAAAGAAAAATCATGCTTTGCAGTGCGCACAGCAGCCAGTTTTTTCAGTTATACACCGGAATAAAGCATCTATATCGCAGATTTTACGTATTGTCCGCAATCCGCTGTTTATGAGGGATTTATAATATTCGTACAGCGAAAAAATCTTTGCAGCTCTCTTTGCAGGCTTGTTCCCGGCTTTTAAATGTTGTAATTTTGCACCGGAATGCTAAACATCCTAAAAAAATAATATTTATGAATAAAAAGAAGATTAATTTCGGGAAGTACAGGCGCATTTGCCTGCTTCTGATGTTACTCTTTACCTTGGTGCCGGTTTGGGCACAGACACAGAAGGTGGAGGGTACGGTGACTGACTCGCAGGGAGAAACTGTGATTGGCGCAACCGTTATGGAGGTAGGAACCTCGAATGGTACGACAACCGATCTTGACGGTAGATTCTCTCTGAATGTAAAGAATGGTGCCAGTGTGCGCATATCGTTCATCGGTTATGAGACCAAGGTGGTAAAAGCCACAGACGGCATGAAGGTTACGTTGAAAGACGAGTCGAACATGCTTGAGGAGGTGGTTGCCATCGGCTACGGCTCGGTGAAGCGCAAGGACGTGACTACTGCCGTAAGCTCGGTATCGACAAAGGACTTGGAGAACCGTCCCATTGTGTCGGCGGCGCAAGGTATGCAAGGAAAGGCTGCCGGACTCAGCATCTCGCAGGCAAACGGACAGCCGGGCTCAGCGCCTACCGTGCGCGTACGCGGTACCACATCATTAAACGGCAGCAACAACCCGCTGTATGTTGTCGACGGTGTCCCGTTTGAAGATATTGACTTCCTTGCCGCAGACGACATTGATGACATTCAGATTCTGAAGGATGCGTCGAGTGCCGCCATCTACGGTAGCCGTGCCGCCAACGGTGTAATCATCATCGGCACAAAGCGTGGCAAGCAGGGCGTGGCAAAGGTGTCGCTCAACATGCACTACTCGTTCAGCGAGGTTGCCAACACTCCCAAGGTGCTCAACGCATGGGAATACAAGGAACTGATGGATGAGATAGGGCTGGTGAAGCTGCCAGAGGGGCTGACCGACCAGACTGACTGGAAGAAAGAGACATTCCGCACGGGAGCCGTACAGAACTACCAGCTGCAGGTGACCAACGGCACCGACAAGCTGCGCTATTTCCTCTCCGGCGGTTACACCAAGGAGGACGGTATCCTCAGGGAGACCGACTTTGAGCGCTACAACTTCCGCGCCGCCATCGAGAACGACTTGCGGTCGTGGCTGCGTCTGAATGCCAGCGTAACCTATTCTGACTATACCTATCGCGGCGGAATAACGTCAGGAACGGGTGCAAACCGAGGCGGTGTGCTGACTTCAGTAATCAATACCCCTACATTTGCTCCTATATGGGACCCTGAGAACCCCAGCCAGTATAACAACAATTTCTATGGTGTCAATGTCACGAGTCCAGTGGAAAACCTGGCACGAAGCAAGGACAACCGCTCCAATTACAACAAGCTCATAGGAACAGGTAAGGCCACAATCACATTCTTGCCGGAACTGACCTTCAGCAGCTCACTGACCATGGAGCGTACCCACGGCAAGACGATGAATTTCCTTGATCCTTTTGAAACCCAGTATGGACGTGATGAACATGGCAATGGCGATGACAACCGCTCCATACGTACCACGATGACTTTCGACAACATCCTCAACTTCAAGAAGACATTTGGCAGTCATGGCGTTGACCTGATGCTCGGCTCCTCAGGCACACAGGACAAGAGCTCGAACAACTGGATTCATGGCACCAACTATGCCGATTCCGACATAAAGACGCTCAACGGCGCAAATAAGATATCGTGGACAGGAACAGGCTCTTGGGCGGGACACTGGTCAATGCAGTCGTATTTCCTGCGTGCAAGCTATAACTTCAAAGACACGTATCTGTTTACGGCAAATGTGCGTGCCGACGGCTCGTCAAAGCTTGCCCCTGGTCACAGGTGGGGATATTTTCCCTCGTTCTCTGCCGCTTGGCGAGTGACTCAGGAGAAGTTCATGAAAAACATAAAGTGGATTGACGACTTGAAGATTCGCGGTGGATGGGGACAGACAGGTAACCAGAGCGGTCTTGACAACAACAGCTATCTTGCCAGCTACAACATAAACCGCGTGCAGTGGTTTGGCGAGGGAAACGACACCAATGCCACGCCAGTGCGTGTGCAGAGCACTCTGTCGAACCCGGAGCTGACATGGGAGACAACGACTCAGACCGACATAGGTTTCGACATCACATTGCTGAAAAACCGTCTTACCATATATGCCGACTATTATTACAAGAAGACCTCGGACATGCTGATGAGGATAACCCTGCCTACAGGTTCCGCAGCTGCAAGCACACTGCCATACAATGGCGGAGAGATTGTGAACAAGGGATTTGAGTTCACGGTAAGCTCGAAGAACCTGACCAAGGGATTGAAATGGAATACGGACTTCAACATATCTTTCAACCGCAATGAGCTGAAGAGCCTGAAACTCACACAGATTTATTATGCGGCAAAAACCACGGACTATGTTAATGAATATGTGGTGAGAAACACTCCGGGGCGTCCGCTCGGCTCTTTCTGGGGATATGTGGCAAACGGAGTGAACCCTGAGACTGGAGAGCTGAACTATGTGGATGTAAACGACGACGGAATGATTTCCGCCTCTGACCGCACCTATATCGGCGACCCCAATCCCGACTTCACCTTCGGTCTGACCAACACCTTTTCATACAAGGGCTTCAACCTAAGCGTGCTTATCCAAGGCTCCTACGGCAATGACATATATAATGTAAGCCGCATGGACACGGAAGGAATGTATGACGGAAAGAACCAGACCACAAAAGTGCTTGAGCGCTGGCGCGTGCCGGGACAGATTACGGAAGTGCCAAAGGCTGGATTTGAGATGCACAACAGCACCTATTTCATTGAGGACGGCTCGTATATCCGTCTGAAGGACGTGTCGCTGTCATACGATGTGCCGCGCAGTATCATCGGCAAAATGGGACTCACCAAGCTGATGCCATACATATCTGCCACCAACCTCATCACTCTTACAAAATATACAGGCTATGACCCGGAGGTGAACCAGAACGGCAACAGCGGTTCTGTGCAGGGACTCGACTGGGGTACATATCCCCTCTGCAGGTCATTCTCACTTGGACTTAAAGTTGAATTCTAAATTGATATAAAAATGAAAACGATACATAATTTATTATTGGCAGCTCTGGCAGGCATGGCTGTGACTGCCTGCTCGTTGGGACAAGACCCTGTCTCCGATGCCACAGAGTTGACACAGGGCGTGCTGGATGAGACAACGGCTGCCGTGCTTAAAGACAAACAGGCTGCCATCGACCAGCGCAAGGTTCTGTATGAGAAATTCCGCAACCGTCAGGAGCACTGGTCGCTCGACATGAAGCTCATTGCCGACTGCCACTCTGACAATGGATATGCCGGAACTACGGGTGCTGAGGTCGTGCCATACGAGACAAACAGCATCGATGCCAGCAATTCCGTGCTGAGCCGTGACTGGACCAGGTATCTTGCCGACATTGCCGAGGCAAATGTGCTTATCAATGGTCTTGACGAGCTGAAGGCGAGCGGTCAGGTGTCTGACGCTGAATATAATCAATGGAAGGCTGAAGGCTGCATCTTCCGTGCCTTGGTTATGTTCGACATGGCGCGCCTTTGGGGCTCGTTCCCTGTCATTACCGACATTGCGAGAACCATCACGTCAGACAACATCGAGGAGGTATTCCCCACATACTATCCCCCGAAGAAGACCAGCGAGGAATGCTATCAGCAGATTATTGAGGACCTTGAGTTTGGCGCGCAATATGCCCCCGATTTCTCAACAACCGACAGGACATTGATGTCAAAGACCGTTGCCCTGGCAATGCTTGCAAAGGTGTATGCCGAGCGTCCTGTGCAGGATTACGGCAAGGTGACAGAATATGCCGGACGTGTGCGCAATACAGCCGGACTTGAGCTGGAGCCGGACTTTGCCACTCTTTGGGGATATGATGAGGACAAGAAGGACTGTGTGAAACGCAATACAAGTGAGAGCATCCTTGAAGTGCAGTGGACCACTGGAGGTGCCAACTGGGAGTCATGGATGTACGGCCGCTGTCTGGAAGACTATGATTACTATTTCACATGGGCAAAGTGGATTACTCCATCACGCGACCTTATCAATGACTTTATGCAGGAGGGCGACGATGTGCGCTTCAACCAGACAGTGGTCTATTATGAATGCACATGGGCGAACTACTATCCCGCGTCGCATTATCCATTCATGTATAAGCTGCGCTCAGGCTACAACAACCACTACAAGCTGCGCCTTGCCGACATAATACTGATGGAGGCAGAGGCTTACGCACATCTGAATCAGGCAGACAAGGCGGCAAGTCTTGTGAACCAGATAAGAAAGCGTGCCGGACTGAAAGACATCGACGCCGGCGGCGACATGGTGGAGAAGGTTCTCCATGAGCGCAGGCTTGAGCTTGCCTTCGAGGGACAGCGATGGTTTGACCTCTGCCGCAACGGCAAGGTGGAGCAGTATATGAACGCGGTGTATGCCAAGGACGCCGGACGTCTTGCTCAGCGCCGCACATTCGACGAGAACTCCTATCTGCTCCCTATTCCGCAGACTGCCCTCGACCAGAACGACAATCTGGAGCAGAATCCCGGTTACTAATAAGGGAAGTAAAAGGGAGTAACTCCTAAAAAATATTTATTAAAAGTAAAATAACAAATAAAATGAAAATGAGTATATTATCAATAGCAACCGCATTGTTGTTCTCCATGACATCATGCAACAATGAGTCTTCGATAGACGGCACACCACGCCCTGACACACCGGTGACACCAGGAACACCATCGGGCAATGTGGCGACAATCTACACAACCACAAGTGACGGAACACAGAAACTGACGAAGTCTTTTTCCGAGATATCAACTGCCGCCAACATGGCTCCGAGCACCATTCTCGTAGACCCGCTGCAGACTTATCAGACAATGGACGGATTCGGCTTTGCAATTACGTATTCCACGTGCTATAATCTTCTGAAAATGTCGGCTGAGGACCGTGCGGCATTCCTCAAGCAGACTTATAGCGAGACTGAGGGCTATGGAGTGAGCTATGCCCGCATCTCCATTGGCTGCAACGACTTCTCAAGTACGGAATATACGCTGTGCGACGAGAAGGGACTGGAAAACTTCCGTCTGTACTCTGACGAGACACAGTATGTGATACCTGTGCTGAAAGAGATACTTGCAATCAATCCCAACGTGAAAATCATTGCAGCTCCATGGACATGTCCGAAATGGATGAAGGTGAGCGACATTGAGACCAAGAAAGCCTTCGACTCATGGACTGACGGACATCTGAATCCCGACTGCCGCAAGGACTATGCACAGTACTTCGTGAAGTTCATCGAGGCAATGAAAAAGGAGGGAATCAGCATATATGCCGTGAGTCCTCAGAACGAGCCTCTCAACAAGGCAAACTGCGCCTCGCTTTACATGCCCTGGCAGGAGGAGGCTCCGTTTGTGGCTGAGCTTGCCGGCGCATTCAAGCAGAACGGCATCAGCACAAAGATATATCTGTTTGACCACAACTACAACTACGACAACGTGGCTGACCAGGAGGACTATCCTGTGAAGATATACAATGCCCTGGGCAATGAGTTTGAGGGCTCGGAGCTTGTGGTTGGCGCTGCCTATCACGACTATGGCGGCAACAACTCGGAGCTTACCGACATTCACAGCCAGGCTACTGACAAGGAGCTGATTTTCTCGGAGTCGAGCATCGGCACATGGAATGACGGACGCAACCTGTCGAAGCGGCTGATGGAGGACATGAAGAATATTACGCTGGGCACCGTGAGCAAGTGGTGCAAGGCTGTGCTCGTGTGGAACCTGATGCTCGACGTGAACATGGGGCCCAACCTCGACGGAGGCTGCCAGACCTGCTACGGAGCCGTGGACATAGCGCTCGACTACAAGACCATCACACGCAACTCTCACTACTATGTGATTTCACACATGTCGTCGGTGGTGCGCCCCAATGCCCGGCGCATAGGCGTTGCACAGCGCTCATTGGTGAAGAACGGTCTGGTGTATTCCGCCTTCCGCAATGCTGACGGCTCGTATGCCGTTGTAATGCTCAACAGCGGCGACGAGATAATTCCCGCCACTGTCAGCGACGGCCGGAACCATTTCAGCGTGACAGTTCCCGCACAATCAGTTGTATCATGTAATTGGAAATAAGATATGAGAAACATTATAGCAAAAATGTTCTGCGCGCTGTGTGCCGTAGGCAGCCTCACAGCCTGCGTGGACGATGACTACAAGAACATAGTGCAGTCGGGAGACCCGACTATTGATGTGGCTGCTATCGGCACAGTAGAGATGGGGCAGAAGATACAGTTCCCGGTTAGCTGTTCCGACAAGAAGGGCACAGCCCTCTCCACCCTCAAGGCTGAGCTGCGCTTCAGCGGCGAGGTGGTGGCTGACACAGTCATCCGTACCAAGGAGGCAGGCTCTTACGACGTGAAGCTCAACGTGCCTTATCTGCAATATATTCCCAACGGCGACGTCACCGTGCGCCTCACCCTGCAGAACGTGACTACATCGAAGACCGTCGTTGACGTGACTGCCCGGGTGGAGCGTCCTCATTTCAGCGACCTGCAGTTTGTGGCTGCCGACGGCACGAAATATCCTATGACTGAGGGCGACGACTATAGCTATTCTGTTAAAGTCAATACCGCGCAGACAGCCTTCAAGGGCAGGTTTGAGACAGGTGACGGCAAGTGGCTCTTCGGAAGCAACGGCAGTGAGATAACATTAGGCGGAACGGGCAACATCGATTTCCAAACCGAAAGTTCGGGCGAGGTGGAGGTTACGTTCAACACCCGTGACTACACTTTTGGTCCATACGAGGAGATAACCATTGCTCCGCTGATGTTCTCTGAGACCGACAACATCATAACACGTGAGATGGTGCAGGGCAGGCAGTATGCAATCGGCGGAACAGTGACTGACGAGTGGTTTGTTGACAATGACTTCTTTGAGAAGAATGATGACGGTACCTACACCTTCCTCGCCGTTGACGGCACCTATACTCTCACGGCATACAGCAACTATAAGTTCCTTCAGGTGTTTGCCGGCACAAAGGATGCTCCTGCCACGCTGCAGGCTGACGGCACAGGAGCCCTGTGGATTATTGGCGGCAACGGCATCAACAAGCCTTTCCTCTCCACCTCCAACAACAATGGCTGGTGGACGGGTACGGAATGGGACCAGGCAATGGCTCAGGTCCGTGCAAAGATGTATCAGATAACCCTTACCGTGGGTGAGCAGCTCTCTGCCACTGACGTTAACTTCAAGTTCTTCGGACAGCCCAACTGGGGCACCGAGTTCAAAGGCAATGGCGGTGACTACTGTCTGACCAGTGACAGCGAGATTTTCGGCGTGGGCGACGGCAACGGCGGTCATGACAACGGAAACATCTATCTCAAGGACGGTGCGGTGCTCAACGACGGCGAGACGTATATCTTCACAATCGACCTCACAGCAGGCTGTGCCAACGGAAAGCTCACTGTTAAGAAGGGGGCTGCAGCCGGTGTTCAGGAAGTGGAGCTGGCTGACAAGCAGCCTGTAACCATGACCGTGAAGAAGGGCATGCAGTTCCAGTTTGGCGGTGTCGTTGCCGATGACTGGTTCATAGACAATGATTTCTTCAAGAAGAACGATGACGGTACATACACGTTCCTGTGCATCAACGGCACATATAACATAAAGGCATACGCGGATTATAAGTACCTTCAGGTTTATCCAGCCAGCGAAGACGGAAAGCCGGCAACGCTGCAGGCAGACGGCACCGGAAGCATCTGGGTTATCGGCTCGGAGTGTGTGAACAAGCCATATATTACATCCGACAACAACAAGGGATGGTGGACAGACCCCGACTGGGACCAGTGCATGGCACCCGTTGCAGCCAAGAAATACCGCATCACCCTCACCGTAGGCAAACAGCTCTCAGCTTCCGACATAAACTTTAAGTTCTTCGGACAGCCGGCGTGGGGCATCGAGTTCAACGGTCAGGGAGGCGACTATCATCTTGACAGTGACAATGAATGGTTCCGCGTGAATGCAGCCGACAGCGACAATGGCAATGTCTTTGTCAAGGATGGGGTGACGCTTAATGACGGCGACACCTTCGTGTTCACAGTCGACCTCACTGGCGGCGTAGCAAACGGTGTCCTGACTGTAGAGAAAAAGTAAGTCAAAAGAATGGTTTTAAAATTAGTGAGTTATTTTTAGTAAGTTGGGAATATGTGCATGATATTGTGCTTTTGTCTTGCACGTATTCCCCTTTTTTCTCCTGAATAAAGAAATCAGACACCAAAATTTAAATATTCCGTGCAAAGTTGCGTTATTTACAAAAAAATGATGTAACTTTGCACGGAATATTCTTAAAGTAATAACATCAATCCATAAGAGAATCATGAAAAAGAAACTGACAAAGGTGCTCGTACTCGGTTCGGGTGCCCTGAAAATCGGACAGGCAGGAGAGTTTGACT
>JAGAPI010000233.1 GCA_017623335.1 Prevotella sp. | reverse complement strand
TATTTCATTTTGTCCGGCATTCGGAGCGATATTCTTGACATAAATGTCCATGGTAAACACCGTGCTCAGCGCATTGAGGGCACTGCCGATAGTCGACACGAGCGCGGCAGTGAGCACTGCCATCACCAGTCCCACCATGCCCATGGGGAACAGCGCTGACACAAGAGTCATATAGGCATTGTCTGCCTCGATTGTGACACTGCCGAAAAATCCCTGCCGCCAAAGTGCAAAACACACAATACCCGGCAATATGTATATAGCCACATCGAGAATTTTCAGCCATCCGGTGAAGTTTGCACCGCGCTGTCCTTCGTCAAGATTCTTTGCTGCAAGAACTGGCTGAACCATTGACTGGTCGGTACACCAGAACCACAAACCACTGATGGGATAGCCAAGAAGTATGGGCAGCCACGGAAATGCCGGATCATCATTGGGCAGGAAAAGATTCCAATACCCCGAAGGCACAACATCGGGATTGGCAAGCACGGATACACCTCCGAAAAACGAGTCGCCGCCAAGGCGATATATACCGACAACGGTGAGCAATGCCGACACAACTATGAGCAGTACCATCTGGTAGACATTGGTATAAGCCACCGCCTTCAGCCCTCCAAGTATGGTGAAGAATGCCGATATGGCAAGCAGAATGAACGCCGACATCCACATTGGCACTCCAAACACCTGACGGATAAGCACTCCTCCCGCAAAGAGCGTGAGCGCAAGCCACGATATGAGCACAGTCACGATGGTGTACCACGCCAGAATGTTGCGTGTACTCTGTCCGAAACGCAAGCCCATAAACTCCGGCAGGGTGCTGATACCACTCCCGAGATAGCGCGGCGCAAAAACAAACGCCAGCATTGCTATAAAAATAAAGGCATACCAGGCATAGTTGCCCGACACAATACCTGTGGCAAATCCAGCACTTGCCGACGCTATGAGCATTGACGGTCCCACGTTGGTGCCCCACATTGAGAATCCGATGTGATACCAGCGCAGCGACCGCTCTGCCAAAAACATATTACCGTCTTTTTTTGCCTTACTTCCTGCCCACATTCCAATGATGAGCAGAACCACAAAATACATCACAAGAATACCCCAGTCGAGGGCTTCCATTGTTATTTTCTGCATAGTTTTTAAGTTTTTAGTTTGTTAGTTTCTTCATTTCCTTACCTCCATCAGCCTCTTTGCCAGTGCCACCGCACTATTGGCATTGTCGCTATAACCGTCGGCACCAATTTCCTCGGCAAAGCTCTGGCTCACGGGCGCACCGCCAACCATCACTTTTACCCTTTTTCTTATACCGTCAACCTCCATGGCGTCAATAACGTCCTTCATATAAGTCATTGTGGTGGTGAGCAGGGCACTCATGCACAGTATGTCGGCATTTGTTTCCTTGAGAGTTTCAATAAACTTCTCTGCCGGCACATCCATACCTATGTTTATCACCTCAAAGCCCGAGCCTTCGAGCATCGACGCCACAAGATTCTTGCCTATGTCGTGCAGGTCACCCTTCACCGTACCGACAACCACCTTTCCTGCCGAGGCCGACTTGTCACCGGTCATCATCGGTTTGAGCAGAGCCAGTCCTGCCTTCATGGCGCGTCCTGCCATGAGTAGCTGCGGAACAAAAGCCCTACCCTCTTCAAAGCGTTTTCCCACCTCGCCCATCGCACTTATCATCTGTCCGTTGATAATCTCGGAAGGCGACATCCCAGCATTCACGCATTTCTCGGTAGCAGCAGCACAGTCGTCCTGTCTGCCTGCTATGATAGCATCAAACACCTTCTCGGCATCTGTCCTTTCCTTGGCAGCCCTCACTGAACTGCATGCCGGACAGTCGCAGTTGGCTCCATGGTTCATGGCGGCAGGCTGCGTCAACCGTTTTGTCAAAGGCGATACATCAGTATTCTTTCTTGCCTGCTCCGCAAAAACTTTCTCCACCTTTTCTATTATAGCGTACACGGCGGCATCGGCATCCATTGCATTGATATCTGTTTGGGCTCTCCTTGGCATTATCTCGCCATTACGCTCAGCCTGCTTGCATTGCTCCACTATTTCCAGAGCCTGCTCCACCTCATCCTCATTATGGAAGTCCATCTCCAGATGCACTCCGTTGCAACCGATGTTCTCAAGCAACGGACGCAGCTCGTCTATCGTCACCCAACAAGCCATGATGCTCTTTCCGCCATCGAGAATCTTGCGGTAGAGGTCATACCACTTTGGAGAACCGCCTTGCGGCTCACCCACTCCTGGCGTCCACTGTATTGCATTCAGCTTCTCTATCTCCAGCAGTGCCGGCAGATGGTGGGTGGCGCCCACTCCGTCGAGATGATACAATGTATAGTCAATCTTCTCTGTCTGTTCTCTGATAAACGGCTGTACAAAACGACGATAATCGTCAACGCTTATCATTGTCGAGATGTCGCACTGCAGCTTTGACATCCTGCCCGGAGCCCATGCCGAGAAATAGCAGAACGCCATCTCATCACCCTCACGGATAATATCGTAAAGCTCATCGAACACCTTAAAGTACACATTGTTTATCCACTGCATCTGGCGTTCAAGCACCTCAGGCTGCATCACTGTGTCCATAAGCACCTTGTCGGTGCCTTTTATCGCCGCAAGAATATCCATGCCCTCCATCAAGTCGGGCATACCCACATAATAGTGTCCCTGTGCCTTCTCCTTGCAAGCCTTCAACAGCTGTTTGTGCAACAGATAGTTGGGGTGATTTTCGTCAAAATGCAGTTCATCGGTGTAATGAGGGTCGGGATGAATCCAGATAGTGTCCTCACCCCCCTCAAACACTCCTCCGAGTATAGCAGCCAATGAGCCTGGTCCCAACTGCGTGTTTGCCACTGGCAGCATGTCGGCCTTCAAACTGCTGTGAGCCACATACCAGTCAAGATACTGCGCACGCCACTGCGGGTCGAACCACTTTTGATTCAAGTCCTTCGGTGCCTCAGGCATAGCCACATCGGCATGCGGACGCACCCCGTTCTGGAAATGCTCCCACATGTTCACCACTACGCCCTCGTGGTTCCACCAGTCGATATAATGTTTCTTTGTCTCCTCAAGATTCTCTTTCCAAGTATTCATCATAGTACATCAGAATTTTATTCCTGTAAAACTGCCGTCTATCTTTATCTCCACGCTCTTTGCCAAATCCATCTGGTCGGTGCAGTCCACCTGCTCAGGATATACAGGTATCACTGCTCCCTCGCGCACATACACAGGCATGTCGTCAAGCGCCACCTCAAGATTCTTAATCCACCGGCAGCCCTCTGTCTTCTCACCTGTGAAGAGATTGCGCCACGTACCCTCAGGCAGATACACGTCGCGGCGGTTGTCGCTGTTCATCACAGGAGCCACGAGCATATCGTCACCGAAGTAGTACTCATCGTCAATGTGCCAGCACATCTTGTCGTCAGGATGATGAAACACCAGAGCCTGCAGCACCGTTGAGCCCGATGTTGTGGTTTTCATACTCTCCCTATATATATAAGGTATAAGCATGTAGCGCAAGTTCCACCAGCGTTTCACTATCGGAGCGATTGCCGGATAGTGCCACGGCTCACGCTTGTTGGTGCCGTGATAGCGGATGTGTGAAGAGAACACACCGAATTGCGTCCAGCGCACATACACATCATCGTCCACCACCGAGTTCATGAAGTTTGGCAGAGTATGGAATCCCGGCACGTCATGGCTCCAGAACGCAAAGCCTGACAGTCCGAAGTGCAGTCCTCCCTTCAGTGAGCCTGCCATACCGTCCCACGATGAGCAGCTGTCACCACCCCAATGCAATGGGTAGCGCTGGCATCCTGCCCATGCGGCGCGTGCCCACACAATGCCGTCGCCTGTCACATCCTTGGTTATCTCATAAGCCGCCTTCTGATATAGCAGCGCATACAGGTTGTTGAGCAGCTCAGCAGGCATGTTCTTGTATTTTGCGTCCATGTGTATGTTCTCGCCAAAGTCGGTCTTTATGCAC
>JAGAPI010000232.1 GCA_017623335.1 Prevotella sp. | reverse complement strand
GTCAGCATTGCCAAGACAACCGGCACCACGCAAACCGCTAGTTGCAGCAGGATTGTAATATCCGTCTGCATATCCTGTAGTTTCGGACGCTCCGACGGCAAGCGGAAACATCACAAGATTTTCGAGGTTGAGCTTGGAAATGTAATTCCAGTTGGCTGCTGAATATGCAGGAGTGCGCCCCATCAGCACTTTGCCGTCGACTGTTGACATGTTAAATGCTGAGCCGTCAATCTCATTTTTGATGTAAACAGATTGTGACTTGTCAGCATTACACTGCAGCAGCACGTCCTCTGCCATTTGCCAAAGATATTTATAATCATTTTTAAGTCCGTAAAATGACGGTATGCCGCCCATTGACTTTGTCGTGCCGTTGTCGTTGATGCTGGTCGAGAATGTGCCGAGCAGGTCACCCTTGTCGACACCGGCATCAAGATTGATGTAAGGATAATATTTCCACACGTTGTTCCAGTCGCCAGGCAATGACACGCCTTGACCTGTGCCACCCTGATGCAGACCGTCAGCGGTCAGTGTCGCATTATATGCAGCCTGTATATTGCGGTTGTGGAATATGATGCGCTTGATGGCACCCGTGATGAAGAACATCACACGGGAGTTGGCAAGCCACATGTTTCCATTTTTGCGTGCAGCAGCCGCGAATGTGGCAATAGGTGTCTGTGTCGCTGGCTTGCACAGCTGCGAATTGAACTGAGCATCGAGAGTGGCGTCATTATTGCCGCCGCGATAGCGTGCCTCATAGCTGACGAATGACACAAGAGCGCCAGTCGTGCGGTCGAGAGTGGCATATCCGGCGCAAGACCGTGAGCCCACTGGGATAAAGTAGTTGCGCCGGCCTGGGATAGGCTTGATGTCTATAGCCTCATAGATATAAGTGTCATCCTCCCACGTTGCATAATAGAAGTTGACACCCCATCCCCACTGATAATGTCCCATCGACCCGTCGAGAGCCGCGGCCGCACCGCCCTCAAACTGATTGTGGTTTGTTTTCGACAGCTTGCGGCGTGTGTGGTCATTCTGCACCAAATAGCCGCCGAGACCCAGATAATCTGCCAGTCGCTCAATCTTGGCGAGTGAACCGCATGGCTCGCCAACTGTTGTGACAGAATCCTTGCGCCACCGGCAGCCAGCCCACTGCGTGCTGTTAATCTTGCCGACGCTTATCAGCCCGGCTTTTTTTCCGCTTGAAGAATATCCTAAAACAAAGTCATTGTCATTGACACTCTGCAGGATTTCCATTGCATTGTTGTTTAATTCTACTGTATTCATAATTGCCGTTTTTATTTTTAATCAAATATAAAAGAAACATCTTCACTTCCGTTTATAACAAACCACTCACCTCCCATTGATTTTAACGTTATCATTTTTCCAACACCACAATATAAGCCACTTGCACCTTTATAAAGAGTCGATAAATCTTGACCATGAATCCTGTCATTTCCCAATGTTCTTACTATCAAGTCTACAGGTACACGTGTAGTAGGTCTCTTCAGAAAAAACTGGAATTCGATGCCGTCATAACTTGCAGCCTTCGGCAACGTTACCGCTGGACTCGCAAATCCTTTTGAAAAGAACGTTTGTACAGGCTCCACTTCGGGATTTATAATGTAGTCTACCTCTATCTCTTTTGTTGTCGAATAACGCAGACTTGCCTTTATTATTCCCGAAACATTCACGTTCTCAAATGTTCCTGTCTTACACCGAAGTACTCCGTCTTTAGCATAAAAAACGACATTGCCGTCTTTGTCCTTCATCTCGACAGCCTCCACGCCGAGATTTTTTATTAAAGCATATGTGGCCAGCAGCAGCTTTGTCGCAACGATGTCGAATTTATCACCCAGCTTCCAGAGTTCCCGGCTCTGGTCTAAGGTGCTGTTTGGGAAACTGTCCGCAGTCTTTGTGTGACTCTTGTTGCAGGAGTAATAATTATCTTTGTAGATAACGGTGTCGAAGAAGAGATCATTGTCTCCACCTGCCTGGAACTGGAACCCGACGGGGCAGCCTTCCCAGTCCTGCGGACCTCTTAAAGCAGGTCCCCTGTCACCTTTAAGGTCCTTGCTGCTTGGTATATACCCCGTTGCCAGCATCCCCTCTTCGAGCTTAGGCATACAAATCTCGGTATAAGTCAGGCCATGACTTGTAGTATTGACATCGCTCTGTCCTTGTGTGTTAGTCAATTTACTTGTAACTGCCCCAGGCAGCAGGCGGAACAAAACGTATTGCTCAGCGGAAAGTGCTGACCTTGTTTTGAAAGTACAGGTGTGATAAGTCCATCCTCCTGCGCCTAACATCACGGCACCGTCCTCCGCGAGTGTTTTTTCTGCTCCATCAATGAAGCCTTTGACATCTTTGTCTATTGCGCTTGGGAAAATATATGCCATAGCCATGGCATACGTATCCCTAATGTAGGTGCGCTCTACTGTCACTGTCTGTGCCGCTGCGGCAGTTGCCTGTGAAGGATGATACGAGTAGTAGCTTATGAAATACTCACCAGCTGAAGGCACTTCGAAAGTGGTATTTTTCATCTCGCTGGCAGTATTGTCAATCTCCAGATACGTGCTCCACGTCCATCTGTCGCTGCTGTCAACACTATATACGTATGCGCGTAATGTACGCCCTGCGGACTTAGCCGCAGCACTTACGAACCCGTTAATCTGAAAATAATAGGTATGCGCAGCCTGCAGATAAAGCCTATAGCGGCAGAACCCGTATACATGGCTTGTAATGTTTTCATAAAACAGGCTGTCAGATATGCATCTTGTCCAGTATGACAGAGTGTACCACGTCGAAGGCTTGAGCTTTGAAAGAATCGGCTGGCGCAGAATTTCCTTGTACCTGATAGATTCAAGACTGTATCTTGTGCCGCTCCTGAAAGCATTTCTACCCTGATAGCCGTCATTGCCTGTAAGTATGCCTTCAGGAAAATTCTCTTTGCCAACAGTAGCGGAAGAGTACTGATTAATAACGTCCCATGCTTTTCTGATGCTGCTCTCACTCTCAAATGTGGTAGCATCGAGCAGGTTAGGGTTTGTGCCTCCCTGAAAAGTTGCAATCAGCTCACAAGGCGAGTCAACGGTACCGCCTTTTGTATATACGGTGCGAGTAAACCGCAACGCATACGGTTTCAATGCCTGAGGCTGCTGAAACACGCCCGCCACCCATCCTGATGACTGATT
>JAGAPI010000231.1 GCA_017623335.1 Prevotella sp. | reverse complement strand
CGCAAAATGTAACAACATGTACAAATATCCTAAAAGCCAAATAAACAGGCGGTGTTTTTTAAAGAAACATACTGTCTCAGACGTGATGAAAAATATCAGGAACAAGTTTGTTGTCATTGCCGCCGTCATTCCGCAGACGGCAATGACACAAGAATGCGACAAGCCATCGCTTACCGACAGCATAGAGTACGGCGTGGAGATGCAGGCAACGGCATCGGCAGGCGACGGACACACGCCGCTGTGGCTCAACGCCAACAAGTACGGACTCAGCTCGCTGGAGAGAAGCAACGGCTATCTGCGCGCCACGCTGCACCGACCGACAGCGGCCAGCAGCCGGTGGAGCATGGGCTACGGCATCGACATGGCGGCGGCATACAACTTCACCAGCACGGTCATCGTGCAGCAGGCGTACATCGAGGGGCGCTGGCTCAGGGGCGTGCTCACCATAGGCAGCAAGGAGCAGCCCATGGAGCTTAAAAACCAGGAACTGAGCAGCGGGCCGCAGACGCTGGGCATCAATGCGCGCCCCGTGCCCCAAGTGAGGATTGCACTGCCAGAATATTGGAATATTCCCGGCACCCGCGGATGGCTGGCGCTGAAGGGACACATCGCCTACGGCATGACCACCGACGACAACTGGCAGAAAGATTTTACAAAGAAGCAGTCGAGATACACCCAAAACGCGCTTTACCACAGCAAGGCGGGCTATCTGAGGATAGGCGGCAGGAGCCTGCCGGTGTCGCTGGAGGCGGGACTGGAGATGGCGGCGCTCTTTGGCGGCACCACCTACAAGATGGACAACGGAGTGGAGAGGATTGACAACCAAGGGGGACTGAAAGGCATGTGGGACGCATTAATCCCCGGAGGCTCCGAGCCCATCGAAGATGTCTACCAGAATGTGGGCGGCGACCAGCTCGGCTCGTGGGTGCTGCGCCTCAGCTACGACGCGCCGGCATGGCAGGCAGCCGTATACTGGGACCACTTTTTCGAAGACCACAGCGCTATGTTCCACCTTGACTACGACGGCTACGGCACAGGCGAGGAATGGAACGTGAAAAAAGACAACCGCTATTTCATGTACGGATTTAAGGACATGCTGCTCGGAGCAGAGCTCAGGCTGAAGCGCACGCCGTGGCTCAGCGCCATCGTGCTGGAATATATGTACACAAAATATCAGAGCGGTCCCGTGTATCACGACCACACACCGAGTATGCCCGACCACACAGGCGGCATGGACAACTACTACAACCACCACATCTTCACAGGCTGGCAGCACTGGGGACAGGTGATGGGCAATCCGCTCTATCTGTCGCCGATTTACAACACCGACGGCAGGATTGAGGTGAAAAACAACCGCTTCACGGCGCTGCACGCCGGAGCATCGGGCGACATCTCCGGCAACCTGCACTACCGTCTGCTCGGCTCGTTGCAGAAGGGCTGGGGAACATACCATGTGCCCTACCCCGACCCGCGCTCCAGCATGAGCCTGATGCTGGAAGCCAGCTACAGGTTTCCGCAGGCATCGCCGCTCGGCGGATGGAGCGTCACCGCCGCGGCGGGACTGGACTCGGGCGAACTGCGCGGCACAAGTCAGGGACTGCAGATGACTATAAGAAAAAAATGGAGATGACACAGAAATGAAAAAAATGCACAGATATGAAAAAGACAGCACTGATTTCAATCATAATATTACTGCTCACGGCAGCGGCATGTACCATTGAGCACTCTGAAAACGGCAACCTCGACGGCATGTGGCAGCTGACGCAGCTCGACACGCTGGACACCGGCAGCACCGCAGCGGAACACTCCGCAGACATGCGCACAAAGGGAATATTCTGGTCGGTGCAGCACAATCTGCTGCGGATGTCGGCGGTCTACGGAGGTGCCGAGCCTGTGTTCTTCCGTTTCTGCCACAGCGCCGGCAGGCTCACCCTGAGCAATCCCTACACAGACAACCGTGAGGAAGGCGACATAAAAATAGAAGACCCCTCGGAGCTTGCATTCTACAACATCGACGCGCTGGAGCCGACTTTCAGCGTGGAGCAGCTCACGTCGGGAAAAATGACGCTGAGTTCGGAGCGATTCAGGTTTCATTTCAGAAAATATTGAGCCGGTTATTTTCTGCGTCGGCACACGGTGTAGACATATCTGCCGGTTACCACAGTCTGAATGCCAATATCCTCAGAAACATTTGCCAATGTGGTTTTCAGGTCGGAGCGTATGCCCTCACCCGTGAGCTTCAGTACAGCCTCCTTTTGGGTCCACAGCTTTATGAACTCCACGGCAGGATTGAAGGAAGCGGCTACAACGGAATATTCTTCTGGTGACAGCACATGGCGGGCAAGAGTGTCCTTAAACGGGCGGACAGTCTCAATGTCAACACCCACGGGGACAGTGTCGACTACACAGACGGCAGCCTCGCGGCAGTGGCTCAGATTGAAGAATATGCCGGAATGGTCCTTCAGGCGCGGCTTGCCGCCCGCATCGTACTCAAACTCAGGATTTCCGTCTATTCCGAACTCCTTGCTCAGCGCATCCTTCAACAACAGATAGGCAGCCACGCTCTCCCTCCTGCCCTGCTCGTGTTTAAATCGCAGAGCCTGCACGCGCCGCTGCTCCGAAATGGAAGCCAAGGCGGCAGCGAGGTCAAAAGCCTGAAGGTTTTCGTTGATGTAAAGCATAAGTCATTCTTCACTCTTCATTCTTCATTCAACGGTATCGGCTTCTTGGGGTTCTCCTGCCCCGACATATCGGCAAGTCTCCGTGCCGGCGCCATGATGTTGAGCCTTCCCGTGAGCATTTTTTCCTTGGCGTTCTTAAATGACTGCTGGGCAGCGTCGAGCTTCACGGCGATGTCGTCGAAATGGCGCACGAAGTCGCCCACACGGTCGAGGAACAGCCGCGCCTGCTTGAGAATCTCCTCCTGATTCTTGGTCTGCTCCTGCTGCACCCACGCCATGTCGATGAGACGCAGCACCGCCAGCAGATTCTGCTCGCCGGTGATGAACACCCCCTTGCTGTAAGCCTCGCGCCAGAGCGCGGTGTCGTTGACGAGGGCAAGCTGCAGCGCCGACTCGTTGGGCACAAACATTATGACGTAGTTGAGCGTCTGCTTCGGCGGCTTGATGTAGGACTTGTAATCCTTTCGCGCCAGCTCCTTGTAATGGTTGCGCAGGCTTTGAACGTGCCGGTTGAGCGCATCAGCGCGCGCTGCCTCGTCGTCGCCGGCATTCTGATAGTCGATGAACGCCGAGAGCGACACCTTTGAGTCGATGATGGCGTCGCGGTTGTCGGGAAAATGCAGTATTACGTCGGGAATCATTCTCTTGCCCGACTCGTCGTTTCTCAGGGCGTTGCCCGCCTCGTCGCGCAGCGTCTCCTGCACGCTGTAGTGCTTTCCCTTTTGCAGTCCCTCGCTCTCCAGCAGCTCGCTCAGTATCATCTCTCCCCAGTTACCCTGCGTCTTGCTTTCGTTTTTCAGGGCATTGGCAAGGCTGTCAGCCTTGCTTCCTATTTCTGCGGCGCGGCTCAGCACGTTCTCTATCGCCTTTTCCAGCGATGCCGTGTTCTTCGTTCCCTGGTCGCGCGTGCTCTCCATCGCCTGCTTCATCTCGCCGATGGTCTCCTTCAGCGGATTTATTATAGCCGACATCTGCGTGGTGTTGTTCTGCTGCAACTCAGCCGAGCGTAGCTTCAGCAGCTCCGTGGTGGCGTTTTTCAGGCGCTCCTCCATCATCCTCATCTGCTGTTGCAGCATTTCGTTGTTCTCAGCCATGCGGCGTGCCGACTCTTCTTTCTCGGCAATCATTCGGCGTGCCGACTCCTCCTTCTCTGCCGCCATACGACCGAGAAGTTCCTCCCTTTCTGCCGCCATGCGCCGGTTCATTTCCTCCGTGTCAGCCATTGCCTGCCGCTCTGTGCGCTCCTTATCCGCCAAAGCCACGGCATAGCGCTTATCCAAGTCACTATACCTCACATTCAGCGCCTCCACCACGGCAGCACCCCTGTTTTTGGCAACCAGCCAACCTATCACGGCTCCTATTGCCACTCCTGCAATCAAAAATATAATTTCCATAGTTACTTAATTCAGAATTATTCTTGGGTCTTGGTAAATCATGGTACGGCTATTTTTTCTTTCCAAATAGCTCAGAATGACTTCCAAGTCGCTCAAGCCAAATAATACCTGTGCTGCCGTCAATCCATATCAGCAGAAAATCACTCTCTATATGACACTCCCAGCAACCTTTGTATTCTCCCTTTAACATGTGTGGATAATACTCATCGGGAATACGTTCCTCCCGCTCCAACAGAGAGACGACGTGGTATAAACACTTCATCTTTTCTTTGTTGTGAGCATATTTCTTAACATCCCTTTTGAATTGAGAGGAATATTTTATTATTTTCATAGTCCCAACGACTTTTCAAATGCTTCAAAACTTGAACAGTCAACTTCTCCGGCAAATGCCCCCTGCATACTTTCCTCTATTGCCTCCATCGTCCTTTCGTTGACATAGCATCCCGATTCAGCATCGTAAAGTGCCGGTCTAGCTTTCTGTGTTGCTGAAACATGTTTCCGTATGTAAGCTGCAATCTTATTCAGAACATTGTCATCGTTTATCGAGTCTATATCCCTGAAAAGCTCATATTTCAATTCTGCTGTTGTCATAACTTTAAATTCTTAATTATTATTTTGCAAAGATAAACATTATTTCCCATACCACAAAATATTTGGCGTAAAATGTCAAAGATTTAAAAGAAAAACAAAAAATATCTTTAGTATAAAATCAGTCATCAGACTCCGGCACATCCGCAGTCTGAGTCTTCGGCCAGTTTACAAGATACAGCTGCTCGGTGGCTCGGGTGAACGCCGTGTAGAGCCAGTGAATATAGTCGGGCGTAAGCATTTCGTCGGTCATATATCCCTGGTCCAGATAGACGTGCGCCCACTGCCCACCCTGTGCCTTGTGGCAGGTAACGGCATAGGCATATTTTATCTGTATGGCATTATAGTAAGGGTCGTTGCGCAGGGCTTTCATGCGGTCGGTCTTCAGCGGAATGTCGGCATAGTCGGCAAGCACGGCGTTGTAGAGCCTCTCGGTCTGCTCGCGGGTGAGCGAGGGAGCCTCCGACTGCAGCGAGTCGAGCATCACCGTGGCGGTAAGCTCATAGTCGTCGTAATCGGGAAAGGTCAGCATGAGGTCGGCAAAGCGGAAGCCGTACATCTCACGTATATTTCTCACGCGACGCACCACACAACGGTCGCCGTTGGCAAGAAACGCAGGTGCCGCCACCTCGCCTGCGCCATCCCCTCCTCTACCCTTTTCCTTCTCGGTCCAATAATAGTTGTTTTTCACTATCATCAGCATGTCGCCCGAGCACAGCTCCTCCTCGCGCCCGAGCACCATCGCCCTTATACCATTATTATATATGTTGGCGCGCTTGTTGCTGCGCGTTATCACCATCGTCTCGTCGATTCCGGCGTGCGAGTGGCTCGATGCCAACTGCTCTATCAGCTCGCCGCCCGGCACAATGCTTATATCGCTGAAACCGGCGAAGCGAATCTTTGGCAGCTGCGTCATCTCTTCGTGGGTAATCATGCTGCGAATCATCGTGGCGTTCCACAATATTCCGCTCTCACTGCTCTGGCGCAGCACCTCGTCAAGGTCGCACTCATACACCGCCAGCCCGTAGCCCTGCATGTAATTGCCTATGAGTGCTGGACTCTCCTCCTCGCCCACAGGCGGCAGCTGCGCCTTGTCGCCAATAAGCATCATGCGGCAGTTGCGCCCGTTGTAGACAAACTGTACAAGGTCATCAAGCAACAGTCCCGAGCCAAACGAAGTGTCGCTGTAGCCTTGGTTTGCCACCATCGACGCCTCATCCACGATAAACAGCGTGTCGCAGTGAAGATTGTCGTTGAGCGAAAAGCGGGACAGGTCGCCTGCTGTCTTCTGACGGTAAATCCTGCGGTGGATGGTGTATGCGGGAGTGTCGGAATTAACGGAAAAGACCTTTGCTGCCCGTCCAGTGGGAGCCAGCAGCACCATCTTCTGCCTCAATCCCTTCATCGCCCTCACGATAGCTCCGGCAACCGATGTTTTTCCCGTACCTGCCGAGCCACGCAGAATCATGAGCGTATGGTCGTTGCGGTCGGTCATAAACCGTCCGAACAGCTCCATGGCATGACGCTGTCCTGCCGTAGGCTCAAAGGCAAATGCACGCTCAATGCGGTATGTCAGTTCGTGAGAAATCATTTCGCTTGCAAAGTTAGTAGTTTTTTTGCGAAATCAAGTAACAAATTGCGGTAAATTGCAAAAAAAGCATTACCTTTGCAGACAATTATGATAATACTGATTACAGTCATCGCCTATTTTTCGGCGATATTCTTTATAAGCCGCGCCACCTCTCAACGCGCAACAAACAAGAGTTTTTATCATGGCGACCGCCGCTCGCCGTGGTATCTTGTGGCATTCGGAATGATAGGTGCCAGCCTGTCGGGCATCTCGTTCGTAAGCGTGCCGGGCATGGTGGTCCACAGCGACATGACCTATCTGCAAACCTGCATGGGCTTCATTTTCGGCTACATTTTCGTGGCATTAGTGCTGCTGCCGGTGTACTACCGCCAGAACAGCCCCACCATCTACAGCTACTTGGGCAATCGGATAGGCCGCAGGTCGTATCTCACGGGGGCCTCGTTCTTCCTGCTGTCAAAAATCACTGGAGCCGCCCTGCGCTTCTATGTTGTGTGCGCCATACTCTACCGCTTTGTGGTGACGCCGCTCCTGCACCGCGACCATCCCGCACTCTTTGCCGCCACAGCGGTGGTGATGGTGGCGGTGATATGGCTCTACACCCGCCGCGGCGGCATAAAGACCTTGGTGTGGACTGACACTCTGCAAACCTTTTGCCTCTTTGCAGCCATCATTGCCATAATAATAAATGTCACTGACACGCTTCAGTTCTCATTGGGCGAGGCTGTAAGTGCCATCGCCCACGACAGCCACAGCCGCGTATTTGTATGGGATGACTGGATGAGCCGCCAGAACTTCTGGAAACAATTCATCAGCGGTATCTTCATTGTTATAGTGATGACAGGACTCGATCAGGACATGATGCAGAAAAACCTCACATGCCGCTCGCTGCGCGAGGCACAGAAAGACATGTGTACATACGGCATGGCATTCGTGCCTGCCAATCTGCTGCTCATGGCGCTGGGCATCCTGCTGCTCATGCTTGCCAACAGCAATGGCATGACACTGCCCCCCTCCACCGACGATATCATGCCCATGTTTGCAGCCACGGGCTATCTCGGCAGCACCGTCACGGTGCTGTTCACCATAGGCATAGTGGCAGCGGCAATGAGCAGCGCCGACAGCGCCATGACCGCCCTCACCACAAGCTTTTGCGTTGACGTTATGCAGCGCCCCGACGACGAGCGCCTGCGCCGCCGCACCCATCTTGGCATGGCTGCGGCGTTTGTGGCGTTCATCCTGCTGTTCCGCACGCTCAACAGCACCAGTGTCATCGATGCCGTGTACATTCTTTGCTCCTACACCTACGGTCCGCTGCTAGGACTGTTTGCCTACGCCATGCTGGCAGGAAAAAAGGGGAAAGACGCCATCACGGAGACCTGCGCCGACAAGACAACTGCCCAAAGAACATCTGGCGCAGACAGCGCCGTGCCCTACATCGCCGTTATCAGTCCTGTGGCATGTTATGCCCTCGACCTTCTCGCCCAGCACCTCTGGGGATATAAGTTCGGCTACGAGCTGCTGATGCTCAACGGCATGATAACCTTCGGCGGCATCATGCTTTGCAGACGGCATATAAAACCGAAACAAAAGAAAAAGACAAATTAAACAGACATTACACTATCCATATACAGCATTTTAATGAGGAAAAAGGGAGCAAGACTCCCTTTTTTCATGGTCTTTTTACTTTGGATAAAAAATAAATACAAAATCTCTTGGCTATTACAAATTTTTTTCGTACATTTGCAAACGAACATATATTTTAATTATCGCACATGCACAATTCATATTTTTTTAATTTTAAAAACAAGTACATTACGATGAGAAAAAGAATATTGCTGACAATAGCCACTATGCTGCTGACAGCCGGCAACATCACGGCAAATGCCGCTGACTCTATAATACTATGGAGAGCCAACGGCGAGAAAATAACGATAAACATCGGAGAGAGGCCAAAGCTGACATTCGTCAAAGGCGAGGTGATAATCACCACGGCCAAAGGCTCTGTGGCATACCCTGCCCAAGAGTTGCAGCGGTGTACATACGAGAGCACGGCCGACGGCATTGAAGGAACAACAGCATCAAAGATGCCCACATTGACGATGGACGGCAACAGCGTAACCATAACAGGATTGCCGTCCGCATCACAAGTGGCGGTGTACAGTGTGAACGGACTTCAGCTCGGCTTGATGCAGGCAAACAGCAGTGGGAAAGCCACCGTGAGCACTACATCAATGCAGGAGGGAGTCTACATAATAAAGACAGCAGCAGGAAACTTTAAAATAAGAAAGCCATGAGAAAACTAATACTTACAATAATCATGTCGGCAGCATGTCTGACCGGCATTCTCGCACAAGAAGCCGTTTATATTTACCGCAACGACGGCGACTTCAGCGCATTCCTAACCGAAGATATAGACAGCATATTGTTTATTACTGTACCTGTGGACAGCATGGGTAATCTGGAATATCCGCTTTATCCCGACACTACGGCTCACTACGCCAAAAAAGCCATAGCCCCAAGGGCGAGCGAAGCTGCTGTGCAGGCCGTGTACACGCACGACGGCAGAGTGCACTATATCCCTATGAACGCTGTTGACAGTATCGGTTTCACGCAGCCGCCGGTAATATTCGCCGGCAACGTGAAGGTAATGGACAAGAACATGTGGAAATACATCACAAAGGTGGACGGCATGAACCTGCACTTCTTACCATCGCTGTCAAAGGATATGGTGCCGCAGCAAAACGAGATTCTGCTTTGCACAGATCCCAGCTGTACATACTTCAACGAAGGATTTGCGGGCAGGGTGAAATCGGTGACTACAGCCAACGACGGATATACCGTGAACTGCGAGACTGTCACCGACATCAGCGACATCTTCAAACAACTCATCGGAGTGGAGCGAGTGACAAATAGCAACTCACACAAAAGATTGCCGACAAGAAGCGAAGATGACAGCGAATATGATTTGGGAACATTTAATCTGGAATTTGGACTTGACTACACACGTTCGGGGAATAATTGGGACGTGACAGCAAGCGGAGACATTGACGGCAACATAAAAGGAACCATCGTATATAATTTCTCAGACAAGATCCAAAAGCTTGAACTAAGAATGAACCACGACTGGCAGGCATCGGCAAGGCTGACGGCAGATATTTCCCAAAATTTTGAAGAGGTGACGGAAGGAAAGACACTGTTCGTGAAATATTTCCCGATAGAGTTCATACCTGTCTTCAAATTTGAGATTTCGGCACATACATTTGTTGAAATTGAAGGAAATGCGTCCTTGGCATACAACATAAAAAGTCCCAAATACAACTATCAGACAAGTTTCACATATCTCAACGGCAACATTTACCAAGAGGACACGAAAATAGACAACGAAGATGAAAAGGACAACTATACCCAAACGGCCACTTCTATCGACCTCAACGGCTCTTGCCACGTGGGCGGAATGGCAAGAGTGTCATTTGGCACAATGGAATGTTTCGGAGCCTTTTTAAAAAGTGAGGCCGAAGTATGTGTGGGTCCAAAACTCTCAGGGCAGTTCCATTTCAACACAGAACAGACAGACGGGACAGGATACTACAACAGCATAAAAGACAGCAAGATATGGGTGGACGCGCTGGCGGCGCACGCCAAGTTCAAGGCTGAAGCAAAACTTAACGAAGAGCACCACTACACTCCAGAGCCTGCAAGAGTGGAATTGGGCACACTATTTACCAAGGAATGGTATCTGGTGCCAGAATTCTCACATATTGGTGTGACAACAGACCAAAACATCGCCAAATTAAGCTGTCTGGCGAGCAGAGACCTGATAATGCCCGTGCAGCTGGGCTTTGAACTGCTTGATGAAAGTGGCAACAACGTAGAGGGAAGGTGCTACAGCAGCGAAGAATACCAAGGCTCAAAAAAGAGCTATGAATTTACCAGTCAATTCGACGGACTACTTTATGGAAAGACATATAATGTCCGACCATTGGTGAAATTTATGGGATTAAATCTGCCGGCCACCCCCACAGAGACATTCACTACACAGGAATCTGAAAAAACGCTATGTCCTGACAACCATCACCCGCACATGATTGACCTCGGACTGCCAAGCGGCAAGCAATGGGCGTGCTGCAACGTGGGAGCAGCGGCCCCGGGAGAATACGGAGGATATTATGCTTGGGCGGAACTGATGGAGAAAGACTCTTACTCATGGGACAACTACACACATTTCACTCCACCAGAGCAAGATCCCAACAAACCTCCTACGAAATATACTTATGAAACCGACATCAAGCAGAACATTGAGGGCACAGATTACGATGCAGCACACACCACATGGGGTAACGGTTGGCACATGCCTACAAAAGAGGAATACGAAGAGTTGATGATTTACAGCAGCCAAAGGTGGACCGACAACAATGGCATAAACGGCATGATGGTAACTGGCAGAAACGGAAACAAAATATTCCTGCCGGCAGCAGGATTCTCTAAGACACACGAACAGGAAACTGGCGGTTACTATTGGTACGGCACATTCATGGAATATATGGCTGGCTCTAACACCTTGTTCAGAATAAAGCAATTTGGAAGCGACACGACCAAAGGCATTGAGTCCTGCAATGGAGCCAGCATAAGAGCCATCAAAGAATAAATAACTTCGTATATAAATAAACAACGAACTGCCCCCTTTACCTTATCAGTCTTAAACGTGCTACACGTTGCACCCTATAGCCCTGAAACACAGATAAACACAGGGATTATGCAGGGTGCAACGTGTAGCACGTTTTTTGAAAAAGATACAGGGGGTCCACGAAAATAAAAGGTGCACTGTGTGTAGGTTATAAATCATCCATGAAGCGATGCTGCTTCCTACCCTCCACGATAGTGGCAAGATGTTCCACCGCCCACTCTATCATAGGACGGCAGGCATGCATAAACGACTCACCACGCTCAGTAATGCTATACTCCACGCGCGGCGGCACTTCGGCATATACCGTCCTCACTACCAGTCCGTCTTCCTCAAGATGGCGCAGGGTGTCGGTGAGCACCTTTTGCGAGATGTCGGGAATGAGCCTGCGCAGGGCTGAAAAGCGTAGCGGCTCACGACTGCCAGCCAGAGTGTGGAGCACCAGCAGTGACCACTTGTCGCCTATACGCGAAAGGACATTGCGTATGGGGCAGTCGGGAAAAAGCAGGTCGCGCACGTCAACGTAGTTTATCATATCGTGAATCTTGTTCGTAATTCGGTGAGTCAAATTAATTATATTAAGAAAACGGGAGGATGTGCTTTTTATTGCCTCCTCCCGCTGTATTTGTGTAAGTTTTCCTTTATTTTACTCAACTATCTCGGCATCGCTCATCACATATTGCTCCAGTGAATTGTCCTTTGCCTGCATACAAATATAGGTAAATGGCTCACTACCCGTATTTTTGTTGCATCGCACCACCTGTGGAGCCATGCGCACAATGTCGCCAGCCTCTACTTCCACTTCTGTGCCGTCGACAATGAACACTCCTTTACCGCCAAGCACAATATATACCTCCTCATTCTGCTTGTGTTTGTGATTGAAAGGCACCGCCTGTCCTTCGGAAAGCGAACCAAAGGAAATCTCCATCGATGTCAGTCCCATGTCGTCCTTCACAAATGTCTTTTCCAACATGCCCGTCAGCTTACCTGCAGAGGCAACGCACCAGCCATTGCCAATCTGCTTAATGTTTACTTTGCTCATAGTTCTAAATTTGTTTTTTAATTCTTAATTCCTTTTTCTTAAATCAATTTCTTGATTCCGGGTGCAAAGTTACATCTTTTTCCCTTATCCTGCAATAACCCACACCACCGTAACATAGTTACCACGAGGTTACTATTGCAGAATGCCAGCAAATTATCTTTTTCGTTTTTACGAATCTTTAAGGTTTCACGTCTCACGACTGTCATACCATTTTCACAATTGTCCTTTTCCATCGCTGTCAAGGAATTCAAAGCCGAATGAAACAGGCTTTAGTTGGCTTGTAGTGATGCTTTGCTATCTATGTTTTATACCGAAAAAATACTGTCCGCGTTTGCGGGTGATATTGCGGTAATTGATGGCGTGAACGGGACAATGATGATAGCAGGCGAGACAGCATGTACAGTTGCCGTTGCAATTCCATGAAGGCAGTCCGTCGGCTGTGCATGTGATGTTAGCAGTAGGACAAACCTTCTGGCAAAGCCCGCAATGTGTGCAAACATCTGCATCCACAGTAAATGGTTTGTCGGTAATCATGAAGCGGTTGAAAAAAGCGCCTACTATATGGGTAAGTGTCCACGGCATCGGCCCCTCAACAATGTCGCGGTGATTTTCCTCCCTACACCTTATTATATTTATAATACCGTCGAGCTTCTTTGCAGAAACAGAGATTTTCTCATGCTCACGCTCCACTGTATCGGTGTACATAAACGGCAGGCACACATAGCTCTCAGGCATGATGAGCGAGAAAGCGGCAGTGAGTCTAAAGCCTACGGCAAGAACATCATTTTGAAACATATCCATAGCCTTGCCTATGCTGTCGCCACAAGTACAAACAGCATAGCAATATCTGTTTGAGGCATTGGAAATGCAAAGCTGTGATACAAACTCACGGAAGATGCGTGGCGGTTGCCAGCCATGCACGGGAAAACAAAAGCCGACAGACTCACCGTCAGCCAGATTGTAATCTGTCTGCCATTGATGTCTGTCGGCGATGTCCACAAGGCGGTCGTCAAGAGCCTGCGCTATTGTCTGTGCCGCCCATCTGGTATTACCTGTTCCAGAGAAACAGAAAAGCATATATAGTGTGGAGTGTTTATTCGCCCTTGATGGCAGCAACTCCAGGAAGCACCTTACCCTCGATAGCCTCAAGCAGAGCGCCACCGCCAGTAGAGATATAGCTTACCTGATCTGCCATACCAAACTTATTGATGCAAGCCACAGAGTCGCCACCGCCGATGAGTGAGAACGCACCGTTTGCCGTAGCCTTGCAGATAGCCTCGGCAACAGCCTTTGAGCCGCCTACGAAATTGTCGAACTCGAACACACCTGCAGGACCGTTCCACAGAATGGTCTTTGCACCCTCGATAGCCTCAGCGAAGAGCTTGCGTGTCTCAGGACCTGCGTCAAGACCTTCCCATCCCTCTGGCATGGCGTTTGCAGGAACAATCTGAGTAGTGGCATCGTTAGAGAAAGCATCAGCAGACACGCAGTCGGTACCGAGCACGAGGGTCACACCGTTCGCCTTTGCCTTCTTCATCACGTCAAGAGCCACATCGAGCTTGTCATCCTCACAGATTGAGTTACCGATGTTGCCGCCCTGAGCCTTGGCAAAGGTATAGGTCATACCGCCACAGAGGATGAGGTTGTCAACCTTGCCGAGCAGGTTCTCGATGATACCAATCTTGGTAGAAACCTTAGAGCCACCCATGATAGCTGTGAAAGGACGCTTGATGTTGCCGAGCACAGCGTCAACGGCAGCAACCTCTTTCTCCATGAGGTAACCGAGCATCTTGTTGTCAGCGTCGAAGTAATCAGCGATAACAGCTGTAGAGGCATGCTTGCGGTGAGCTGTACCGAAAGCATCCATGATATAGCAGTCTGCATAAGAAGCAAGAGTCTTTGCAAACTCCTTCTGGCTTGCCTTCATAGCCTTCTTTGCCTCGTCATATTCGGGAGTACCCTTCTCTACACCAACTGGCTTGCCCTCCTCCTCAGGATAGAAACGGAGGTTCTCAAGCAGCAGCACCTCGCCCATCTGCAGTGCGGCAGCAGCATCCTGTGCCTTTGCACAATCGGGAGCAAACTTAACCTCGGCAACACCGAGAGCAGCGGCAACGGCATCCTTAATCTGACCAAGGCTCATCTTAGGATTAACCTTGCCCTTTGGCTTGCCCATGTGGCTCATGATGATAAGAGCGCCGCCGTCAGCCAATACCTTCTTCAGGGTTGGCATGGCACCCTTGATACGAGTGTCGTCAGTAATCTCACCATTCTCATTCAATGGCACATTGAAGTCTACGCGAACGATAGCCTTCTTGCCTGCAAATTTGTAATCGTTGATTGTCATAATTTCTGTTTTTATTCTTAAAATTATATAATGTTGTTTATATCTTTTTACCCAACCTGTCAGCACAACTTTAAAGCCTGATTCCAATATCATTGTTCAAGCACAGCCGAAAAGCTTGCTGCAAAATTATAAAAAAAAAAGGAAATAACGGGCTTTTGCAAATTGTTATTTCCTTTTTACGTTTCCTTTATCTGCCTTTTTTCACTGAATTACACTCAAGTTATCATAAAATGTAATATTGATATAGCAATCTTCAAACATTACTCAAGAAGATCAGGACGTAACAGCCGTGTGCGCTCCATTGCCTGATCCATCTCCCACTGCTTGATTTTTGCCTCGTTGCCGCTGAGCAGTATTTCAGGAACTTTCCATCCATTGTAGTCAGCAGGACGGGTGTAGATAGGTGCCGACAGCATGTCATCCTGGAAACAGTCACTCAACGCACTCTGCTCGTCACCGATGACTCCGGGAACGATGCGCACAATGGCATCTGCCATCACCGCCGCTGCAAGCTCGCCGCCGGTGAGCACATAGTCGCCAATGCTTATCTCACGGGTAATGAGGTGCTCGCGGATGCGGTGGTCAATACCCTTGTAATGACCGCATAGGATGATGAGATTACCCTTCATCGACAGCTCATTGGCAACATGCTGGTCGAACTTCTCGCCGTCGGGCGAGGTGTATATCACTTCATCATAGTCACGCTCAGCCTTCAATGCGCTGATGGCACGGTCGATGGGCGCACACTGCATCACCATGCCTGCAAAACCTCCGTAGGGATAGTCGTCAACACGCTTCCACTTATCTGTGGTGTAGTCACGCAGATTGTGAAGATGGACTTCAGCCAAGCCTTTCTTTTGTGCCCGTGCCACGATAGACTCGTTGACAAAGCCCTCAAGCATCTCGGGTAGAACTGTTATAATGTCTATTCGCATATATATGTTTTTAAGTGAGAATGTAGCCAGAAGCACTGATGGCTTCCGGCTACACGTCAATAAATCATCCTAATACTTTCTTTTTATCCTCTAAAAGATTATCATTAACCTTTTATTATTAGCAGAGGACTAACTGAGGAATCCCAACAGCGCACCTGCAGCCACAGCCGAACCGATGACTCCGGCAACATTCGGTCCCATGGCGTGCATGAGCAGGAAGTTGCGGCGGTCGTACTCCAAACCGAGGTTGTTGCTTATTCGGGCACTCATAGGCACGGCACTCACACCGGCATTACCGATAAGCGGATTTATCTTCTTGCCCTCAGGCAGGAACAGGTTCATCAGTTTCACGAAGCATACACCGCTGGCAGTGGCAACGCAGAAAGCGCAGGCACCTACAACGAAGATGAAGAGAGTGTTCCATGTGAGGAACTCGCTTGCCTGAGTGGAGCATCCCACAGTGAGACCGAGCAGCATCACAACGATATCGTTGAGGGCTGAGCCTGCAGTCTTTGCCAGACGGGTGGT
>JAGAPI010000230.1 GCA_017623335.1 Prevotella sp. | reverse complement strand
GCTCTCGTTCACGTAGTAGTGTACCATGCCCGGCAGCTGGCGTGAGTTGTCGTAATAGTAGGCCTTCAGCGACAGCAAGCCCGCTCCCGAAGTCCTGTACACCATGTTCAGCTCGGCGCGGCACGAGTTCATCCGGCTGTTATTGCGGCGGTCTTTCACATCCTGCGTCACGTTCTTTATTGTATACGGATAATCGTTCTCGGCATAGATATAATCGCCCACAAAGCTCAGTCCCAGCCTGTCCGACAGGTTCTTCTCAATCTTCAGAAAAGGATTTGTGTAGCCCCATGCTCCCAGTCTCATCTGTGCCGTGAGGTGGGTGGCAGAATCGTCCGACGGCATCTTGGCGGTGCTGATGTGGAGAGTTGCCGCTGCCGCAGCGTTCTTGGCAGGGATGAAGATGTCATCGTTGTCGCCCACCACGAGCGACAGTCCTCCCATGTCGTTGAGGGTATAGCGCGACACGTCAATCTGTCCGCTCTGACAGTCGCTCAGCACCACTCCGTCGTATACCACGGCAGTGTGCTGTGCGCCGAAGCCTCTCACGCTCACGGTTTTCATGCCGCCTGCGCCGCCATAGTCGCGGAGCGTCACTCCCGGCAGACGGTGCAGCGCATCGCTTATGTCGGTTATGCCCAGCCGTGCCATGTCGGCGGCAGTCACAGTGTACAGTGGGGCTGTGCTCGTCACGTCGTTTGGACGCACCACTCCCTTCACGCTTACCGCAGCCAGCGTGTCCTCTTTGGTTATCACCGTGGTTTGACGGTGTGTCACCACCTTGTTTTGTGCATACGCCGCCCCTGCGCTTACGATGCCTAATGTTACAATCAGTATTTCTCTTGCTGTCATAAGTCCTTGGCTCCAAATCCTGGGAGCATTAATCTTTGTCTTATCCCGACATGGCAGGTATTCTGGCTTTCCGTCAATCTTAGCCAACGTCTTCCCGCCTCGTGGGCAGTGACATTGTGTTGGCTCCGTAAAACGGATTACAGCTGCAGGAACAGCTCAGGTCTCTCACCTGATTCCCTTGCACGGGGCATCAATAATGCGCCCCGTTTCCAAATCGGATGCAAAGAAAGTGCAAACCGAGAGCAATAAACTTGTTTTAATTGCCGAGGTGCAGCCTTTCTTCGCTTTTGTGACTGCAAAGAAGGTTTTGCCTTTCTTCACAAATCGTTTGCAAAATTACGCATAAACGGGGAACTGGCAAAATATAAAAGGAAATTTTAATATTTTTTATGTCTCTAAATTTGGAGCATATTACATTTATGTGTACTTTTGTGGCGGATTTTACTCGGGGGTGCCCGTGGCGGCTGTATCTATAGGCAGACAACAGCGCGCTGGGGCTGAGATTATACCCATTGACCTGATGCAGTTAGTACTGCCGTAGGAAATGAGGACAAACGTGAAAGTTTGAATATTATTAGAAACAATATATCCCCGAGTTGTAGCTGTGAGGCTGTGACTCGGATTTTTTCTATAAAATTCATTGCCCCCGAAAACATAAAAAAATGAGACAATGAAAATTAACATCAACAACAAACCAACAGACACCACGGCGACAACTCTTGGAGAGTTGGCGCAGCAGATGGCTTTGCCCGAAAAGGGCGTGGCAATGGCGCTGGGCGCCAGGATGGTGCAGCGTGCACAGTGGGCGGAGACGGCTCTGAACGAGGGTGACAGTGTGATAATAATCAAGGCGGCATGCGGAGGATAGGGGAGGAACACGCTATGCTGCAGTTTATATCGCATTACACTGAACGCTATTCTTATCTCGATTCCATACGAATGGCGCTTGACGGCGGCTGCCGGTGGGTGCAGTTGCGTATGAAGGATGCTGCGGACGACGAGGTGAGACGTGTGGCTGAGGAGGCACAGCGCTGGTGCAGGGATGCCGGTGCCACGTTTATCATTGACGACCGCGTGGAGATGGTCAGGCAAATCGGTGCCGATGGCGTTCATCTGGGCAAGAACGACATGCCCGTGGGCGAGGCGAGGGCACTGCTGGGCGACAATTTCATAATTGGTGGCACGGCAAACACGTTTGACGATATAAGGTCTCACTACGAGGCTGGTGCCAACTATATCGGCTGTGGTCCTTTCCGCTTTACCACCACCAAAAAAGGACTTGCGCCGGTGCTGGGACTTGAAGGTTACACCTATTTAATAAAACGCGCGCGCGAGGAAGGCATCAACCTTCCCATAGTGGCGATAGGAGGCATCACCGCCGAGGATATACCGGCGATAATGAGCACAGGAGTGAATGGAGTGGCGCTGAGCGGCACTGTGCTGCGGGCTGAAAATCCCGTGGAGGAAATGAAGAAACTAATAAAAATAACAGAAAAATGAGCAAATTAGTAATTGCAGGCAGGGAGTTTAACTCCCGACTGTTTTTAGGAACAGGAAAGTTCAACAATAACAATGTGATGGCAGATGCCATTAAGGCGAGCGGCACGGAGATGGTGACCGTGGCAATGAAACGTGTGGAGCTTGACGACGAGCACGATGATCTGCTGACACACATCACGCAGACCCCCGGCATACAGCTGCTGCCCAACACTTCTGGCGTGCGCAATGCTGAAGAGGCTGTGTTTGCTGCGCAGATGGCGCGCGAGGCATTCGGCACCAACTGGCTGAAACTGGAGATTCATCCCGACCCACGCTATCTGCTGCCCGACTCGATAGAGACGCTGAAAGCCACGGAGCAGCTCGTGAAGCTGGGATTTGTGGTGCTGCCATACTGTCAGGCTGACCCTACGCTGTGCAAGCATCTTGAGGAGGCAGGAGCCGCCACTGTGATGCCCCTTGCGGCACCGATAGGCACCAACAAGGGACTGCGCATGAAGGATTTCTTGCAGATTATCATCGACCAGGCAACGGTGCCTGTGGTGGTAGATGCAGGCATAGGTGCGCCGAGCCATGCCGCCGAGGCTATGGAGATGGGAGCCGACTGCTGCTTGGTGAACACCGCAATAGCCGTTGCCGGCGACCCTGTGCAGATGGCTGTGGCGTTCAAGGAGGCTGTGATTGCAGGACGCAGGGCATACGAGGCTGGACTTGGAGCCGTGAGCGAATCGGCAGAGGCAAGCTCGCCGCTTACAGCGTTTCTGGGGTAGCCCAATACACTGCGCCAACGAACAATTATGAATTATGCATTGTGAATTATGAATTAAAATGATGGATTATGCCAAACGACAATAGAGCTTACGCCCAAAGAGAAAAGGCGTATATGACCGGAAAGATTTATCCGGATGTGAAGGTGGGAATGACAAAGGTGAACCTCACTCCCACAGTGACAAGGGATGCCAGCGGTAAGCTGCATACCGAAAAGAACGCCCCTGTGTATATCTACGACACGGGAGGACCGTTTACCGACAAAAACATCGAGGTGGACCTGAAGAAGGGACTGCCCCGTATGCGCGAGCCGTGGATTCTTAGGCGCGACGATACGGAGCAGCTGGCAGAGGTGACCAGCGAATACGGACGGGAGAGACTTGCCGACCGCTCGCTCGACCATCTGCGCTTTGAGCACATCAGACTGCCGCGCCGTGCCAAAGAGGGCAGGGCAGTGACCCAGATGGCTTACGCCAAGGCGGGAATTGTGACCCCCGAGATGGAATATGTGGCAATAAGGGAGAACATGAACTGCGAGGAGCTGGGCATAAAGAGCCACATCACTCCTGAGTTTGT
>JAGAPI010000229.1 GCA_017623335.1 Prevotella sp. | reverse complement strand
TGAAACTGTTAATTCCCAATACGGGCTATCAGACAGAAATACAGTTGGAGCGTAGCGACACCTTTTGTATATCCGGCTTGGATTTTGTGGACGGTACTGTCATACAGCTTCAAGCCTTGAATAGAAAGTCGTCGGATGCTTTTATCACGCTCAATATCTCAGAGAAACAATATCCGTCACTTGGCGGGTTTATATCCCAAAGGGCTGACAGTTCGGTCTTATCTAAAACAATTGTTCCCGACAGCATTGCATTCCGGCAACTGAGCCGCTATTCGTTTGAATTGCCAACCGTGAAAGTGACAGGCCGCAAATTAAAGCCAATGAACTCACGCAATCTCATGCCGGACAGATTTCTTGAGGAAGGCAATGCAAACTTTGAGCGAATGCCGACAATGGAGCAGCTCCTGAGCAGGATAGGGCTGTGGGTGAGTGATGCTGAGATTGTTACTGATGACGGAGAAGAAATAACCGTGCGGTGTGCCGGCAAAAGAGTTAGAAATAAATTTGTGCCTGCAGAGGTTAAACTTAACGGCACACGTGTGTCGGACTATGAGTTGGCGGATATCATACTTATGAAACCTTACGAAATAAAGCAGATAGAATATTTTGTATCATCCAATTACGAGGTATTCGGAAATTTAGGCGGCATAAAAAGCTTGTATGGCAATGCAACTGCCGGTGGCGGATTGCTGCTAATATACACAAAGTCACCTATACACCCCTCACGTTTCAGGCGTGACCGCCCGTTGTCATTGGCTACGGTAAACCAATTGGGCTATAAACCGGCGGTAGAGTTCTATGTGCCCCGGAACACAAGCACCGGCGACTATGACTATCGTCCTACAGTGTACTGGAATCCACACTTCATTATTGATAAAGCCGGCAGGACAATCAGCCTCGTCGGGCTAAAACCGGGGAAACGTTATCTGTTGACTGTAGAAGGTGTGAGCGATGAGGGTAAACTGATTTACAAACAGGAAGTAATAGAACTATGAACATCATAAGGATGATATTGTTGATGATATGCGGCGCATGGGGTATTACAGTCAGCGCACAGTCATTGGAAAAACGGATAACAGAGTTTTTCGCACGTAACCCGCAGGAGAAGATATACCTCCAAACCGACAGACACTATTACCTGGCTGGCGACAGTGTATGGTTTCGTGCTCATCTGGCGGATGCCGCAACACCATCTGCCGTCTACAAGTCGTGATTATCCCAAGGGGCGCTCAAAGTTTGTGTATGTAGAACTGCACGACAATGCCGCTGACACGCTCATTGAGCGTGCCATGATAAAGCAGGACTCTATGGGAGTGTTTGCCAATATGATGGTATTGCCTGCGAATCTAAATACCGGCATCTACACGTTGGTGGGATATACACGCCACATGATGAACTATCCGCAGGAACTCTTTGCATACAAGGAGATTGTGGTAGGGGCACTTAAGCGCGGCTCTGTTGGTCTGGCTTCTATGCCGGCAGGAGCCGAAGAGAAACAGACAAAGAAGAATAAACGTGAGGCGCAACACGCACACGATGCCGACAACATCACCATTGCGGCTCTTCCTGAAGGTGGAAATCTTATTGCAGGTCACAGGCAACGGTTGGCTTATAAGATAGTGAACGGGCAGGACTATGGTGTTGACGCTGACGTAAGACTCATACAGACATCCAATGACTCGGTCGTTGCAGAAGGCTCATCTCTACATAAGGGCATGGGCACACTCTATTTCGTGCCTGTCGTAACAGAACACTATCGTTTGGAGGCGTATGCTAAAGACGGCAGAGCCTGTCATGTGGCAGTGCCCGATGCTTTGACGCGCGGCATTACCATGACCGTTGTGCAGCGAAAAAATATGCTGTATGTCACACCGATAATGGAGGGCGTTGACGCTTCCGAACTCTCACTCGCACTGTTTGGCGGCGGCAATCTGCTCACCATGGAGCGGCTCAACGGCAAGACTATAGCTATTGACACCAATACATTGCAGCCTGGAGTGGTTAACATCGCGATTGTAAACGACAGAATAAAGGAAATGTACGCCGGACGCCTTGTATTCATCTATCCAGAAAGGAAAGATGATATTAAGATTGTGATTGAATGAATATTATTTTTTCACTTTCTTATACCACTTTAGCAGTTCGCCCTTGGTTACTCCGTGTTGCTGCATGTCGTCAAGCGCCTCACGTGCCTCGTCCTTGCGGCCGAGGGTGATGAGCAGCTCCACGCGGGAAATCATATAGCCGGTGTCGGAGGGATTGCGGCTGATAGCCTGCTCCCAATCGTAGAGAGCCACTTCTGCCATGTTGTTTGCCTGCTCGTAGATGGCGCGGGCGGCGTATGCCGAGGCGCTGTCTGGGAATTGCTGCACCACGCGGTTGTACATGTCGAAGGCATCGCGCTTCTTTCCCATTTTTTCGTAGACGTAAGCCAGTCCAAGCTGTGTCTCTAAGTGCTTTGGAACAATCTTCAGCACATTCTCATAGTCGCTTTTCGCCCAGTCGTAGTGGTGCAGCTTGGTGTGGGCGTAGGCACGGAAATATCGTGCAGCGAGATTTTTATCGTCAATCTCAAGCACCTTGCCATATTTCTCAATGGCATAGTCCCACTGCTGTTTCTCAATGTTCACCGCAGCCTGTTTCAGCAGTGTATCGCACAGCTGTGCGTTGCTGAGTTTTGACTTTGCATCGAAAAAACGCTCTGCCGACTGACCGAATGAGCCAACCGAGCAGAGCATTATGAATATTGTGATAAGCGTTTTGCGCATCATCATTCCAAATAAATTTTACGGGTGAACAGCCTTATGCCTTCTTAATGAAGTCAACAATCCACTGTCCCACTTCCTTTGTGCCGTATTTTGCACCGCCCTCAACCTGAATCTCAGGTGTGCGCACATTCTCGTCGAGACTTGCATCAACAGCCTTGCGCACAAGCGTGCCCTCCTCCTTCAGTCCGAAATGCTCAAACAGCATTGCCACAGAGAGAATCTGTGCCAGAGGGTTGGCGATGTTCAGTCCCTTAGCCTGCGGCCATGAACCGTGGATAGGCTCAAACACAGGAGTGCTCTCTCCGGTGGAAGCCGATGGCAGCAAGCCCATTGAGCCGCTGATTACCGAGCCCTCGTCAGTGAGTATGTCGCCGAAGGTGTTCTCGGTCACCATCACGTCGAAGAACGTTGGCTCCTGAATCATACGCATGGCGGCATTGTCCACATACATATAATCAGTTGTTACCTCAGGATACTGAGGTGCCATCTCCTGAGCAATCTGACGCCACAGACGGCTTGAAGCCAGCACGTTTGCCTTGTCAACTACTGTGAGGTGCTTGTTGCGCTTCATGGCATACTCGAATCCCACCTTGAGAATACGCTCAATCTCCGGGCGGGTGTAGAAGTTAGTGTCGTAAGCCTTGTCGTTGTCCTGATACTTTTCACCGAAGTACATACCGCCGGTAAGCTCGCGGATACACATAAAGTCGGCACCCTCTACAAGCTCCTTGCGCAGGGGCGACTTGTGAAGCAGGCACTTGAATGTCTGCACGGGACGGATGTTGGCAAACAGTCCCAACTTCTTGCGCATGGCAAGCAGTCCCTGCTCAGGACGCACCTTGGCTGTAGGATTGTTGTCGAACTTTGGGTCGCCCACTGCCGAGAACAGCACGGCATCGGCATTCTTACATGCCTGATAGGTCTCCTCAGGGAACGGGTCGCCTACCTTGTCGATAGCGTCTGCACCGCAGACAGCATATTCGTAACTCACTGTGTGACCGAACTTCTCGCATACTGCGGTCATTACGTTCACACCTTGCTCTGATATTTCGGGGCCGATACCGTCGCCCGCCAATACTGCAATTTTAAAATCCATTGTTTTTATCTTGTTTTTTTTATTGTTTTTTTTATGAATTGTAGGAGATGTAGGAGGATTAGGAGATGTAGGAGGATTAGGAGATGTAGGATAGGTGGGGAGGATTAGGAGAAGTTTTCCTCGATGATATTCAACATCTTCATCGTTGCCTTGATAGCCGCCTCTGTCTGGTCGGCATCCAGTCCGCGGGTGCGGATTACGCGGTTTTCCCAGTTCCATACAATGACAGTCTGCACGAGTGCATCGGTGCGTCCGCCCGGCGGAATGCTCACTGTGTAGTTGTCGAGCCACGGGAACTTTCTGCCGAGTTTCTCCTTATATATATGGCGCACGCAGCGCACGAAGGCATCATACTGACCGTCGCCCGTCGCCTGTTCCTCAAACACGCTGTCGCCCACCTGCAGCTTTACGCTTGCCATTGGTTTCAGTCCGTAGTTGGTGGTGACGAAGTAGCTCAACAGCTGCACCTTGTCATCGGGAACATCATGCTTCAGCACATCGCTCACAATGTATGGCAGGTCTTCCTGCGACACAAGCTCCTTCTTGTCGCCCAGCTCAATGATGCGCTGGGTCACGCGGCGCGTCTGCTCAGGACTAAGCTCCAGCCCCAGTTCTTCGAGGTTCTTTAGAATGTTTGCCTTGCCGCTGTTCTTGCCAAGCGCATACTCCCGCTTGCGTCCGAATCGCTCCGGCACAAGGTCATTGTAATAGAGGTTGTTCTTGTTGTCGCCGTCGGCATGCACCCCAGCCACCTGAGTGAACACGTTTTCGCCCACAATCGGCATGTTGGGCGCAATGGCAATGCCCGAATATCCCTCCACCAGATGACTTATGTCCTTCAACTTATCCTCCACAATGTTGGTCTTGGCGTGGAACTGGTCCTTCAGAATCACCTGCACGCTCGACAGCGGTGCGTTGCCGCAACGCTCGCCAAGTCCGTTTACCGTGACGTGCAGTCCCTTTGCCCCGCTAAGCACTGCCGCTAATGAGTTGCTTACTGCAAGGTCGTAGTCGTTGTGTGCATGGAAGTCAAAATGACAGTCGGGATAACGCTTGCGCATCTTGCGCAGCAGCTCAATCACCTGCAGCGGATTGAGCACTCCAAGCGTGTCGGGCAACATAAAGCGCCGGATACAGGTGTCCTTCAGCGCGTCCATAATCTTATAGACATATTCCGGCGAGTCCTGCATTCCGTTGCTCCAGTCCTCAAGATAGAGGTTGACGATAAAACCCTTCGACTGGGCATAGTCCAGCACACTTTTGATGTCGGCAATATGCTCCTCGCAGGTCTTCTTCAACTGGTGGGTGCAGTGGTTCTCGCTGCCCTTTGCCAGCAGGTTGATGACACGGCCGCCGCATTCCGCAATCCAGTCCACCGACTGACCGCCGTCCACGAAGCCGAGCACCTCAACCTTGTCGGTCATGCCTATCTGGCGTGCATAGCGCGTAATCATCTTCACCGCCTCCTTCTCACCATCAGATACACGCGCCGATGCCACCTCAACACGGTCTACATTGACATCGCGCAGCAGCATGCGTGCAATCATGAGTTTCTCATGAGGCACAAACGACACGCCGTTGGTCTGCTCGCCGTCGCGGAGCGTGGAGTCCATAATCTCTATGAACGGCTGAATGCCACGATAGGTGTTGTTTATTTGTTGCGCTGTTCCCATCCTTCAATCTTATCCTTGTTCTCCAGCAAGAAGTCGATATCGTCAAGCGCGTTCATGAGACAATATTTTTTGTATCCGTTGATTTCAAACTTCTCGCTCTTGCCTGTAGCAGTGTTTGTGACAGTCTGGTTTGGCACGTCAACACTCACTTCCATCTTTGGATTCTGCTTTATGCTGTCAACCAGTTCGCTGAGAAACTCGGGTGTCACCACCACCGGCAGCACAAAGTTGTTCAGTTCGTTGTTCTTGTGGATGTCGGCAAAGAAACTTGAGATAACCACACGGAATCCGTATCCTGCGATAGCCCATGCGGCATGCTCGCGGCTTGAACCGCTTCCGAAGTTCTTGCCAGCCACGAGAATCTCGCCGCTGTATGTAGGGTCGTTGAGTACAAAGTTCTTGTTCAGCGAGCCGTCGGGATTGTAACGCCAGTCACGGAACAGGTTATCACCGAAAAATTTCTCTTCTTTGGTTGTTGCCTTAAGAAAGCGTGCCGGTATTATCTGATCGGTGTCGACGTTCTCCAAAGGCAGTGGCACACAGGTGCTCTTTATTATGTTGAATTTC
>JAGAPI010000228.1 GCA_017623335.1 Prevotella sp. | reverse complement strand
GAGAAACGTAAGTATCTTGCAGGACTTCATAAGAATGTGTATATTAAGGATATTGTGGAGCGATACAGACTAAAGGATGATGAGGTGCTTGAAGCATTGATAGACTCGTTGTCATCGGCAGTAGGCTCGCTTACCAATCCGCATAATCTTGCCAATGCTGCAGGTACGCTGATGAGACGCAGCACATCCGACCATACTATCAAGAACTATCTGGATTATCTGGAAGATGCCTATCTTTTTATTGGGGTCAAGCGTTACAACGTGAAAGGTAAGCGATATTTCGAGAATACCCGGAAATACTATTCCATGGATATGGGACTAAGAAATGCAAAGCTGAACTTCCGCCAGCAGGAGAAAAGCCACCTGATGGAAAACATGATATACCTTGAACTTATTAGAAGGGGATATAGTGTTGACGTAGGGGTGGTGGAAATCACCCGTGTGAAGGATGGCAAAAAACAGCAGTCTCAATACGAGATTGATTTTGTGGTAAATACTGGACAAGAAAAAATCTACATCCAATCGGCATTGAATGTAGATACAAATGAAAAGCAGAGCCAAGAAACGTTCTCACTGAAGAACTCTGGTGACTTTTTCCGTAAGATTGTGATTGTAGACGGTAACACAAAGCAATGGATAGATGAGGACGGTATCATGTATGTGGGTGTAATTCCATTTTTACTTGATGAAGCTGGACTTGGATTCTGAATGAATTTAGAGAAATAAGACAGTGAGATTGACCGTCAGCAGTTTGAGCACGAAAAGGCTGCGCACTGGATGGCACGGTATGAGGACTTTGAGTAGTGTTCAGTGTTTAATATTCTGTGTGGAGTGTTTTCAAGTTTCTTACCATTGTCGTTGCTTTGCGGCATAAGTACAGCGCTGCGCAGTCCGTTATCTATGCAGTAATCTTTTTTTAGGAAATGTAATACTTTTATTTTGTAAAAACAAACTTTTGACAATAAAAAAGTTTGTTATGGATATAATTTTAGAATATAGAGTAATGAATCAAGGCACACTCCTGCAAAAAAAATGTAAAAACAAAAAAAGAATATATTATAGGTGTTGTTATACAGAAAGTTTTTATTAATTTTGCAGCATAAACGGCAGAAAATGCTGAGAATATGATTAAGGACTATAACAGACACATATAAAAACATTATGAAAAAGTTTTTTATCTGGACAAGTATAATACTCCTGTCGCCGATAATATTGTTTGCGATACTGGTGGGACTGCTTTATTGCGAACCGGTGCAGAACTGGGCGGTGGACAAGGTGACGGCATACGTGAGCGAGACCACGGGAATGGACGTGAGCGTGGGGCATGTGTCGCTGAGTTTTCCGCTCGACCTGAGCGTGGAGCAGATAATGGTGCTGCAGCCCAACGACAGTTTGCCGCAGATGAAGGACACGGTGGCAAACATAAGCCGCGCAATAGTGGACGTGCAGCTGCGCCCGCTGTTGAGCAGCAAGGTGATAATAAACGCACTGGAGATAAACGATGCACGGATAAACACCGCCAACCTTGTGGAGGCGGCAAGGGTCAGGGGCGTTGTGGGCAGACTGTATATGGCGAGCCGCGGCATAGACCTGAAGCAGCAGACCGTGGAGGTGAACGGAGCGGCGATAAGCAATGCCGACATCGACATAGCGCTGAACGACAGCGTGCCCGAAGACACGGTGAAGACTCCCACGCTATGGAAGATATATGCCGACAAGCTGAGCATTGACAATACGGGGATAACGCTGCACACGCCGAAAGACTCGATGAGGGTGCGGGCGTTTATGGCAAAGGCTGTGGCAAGCCGCGCCGACATTGACCTCGGAGCAGAGCGGTATGCAGTGGGAAGCGTGGACTGGACTGGAGGACACGTGAACTATGATAACACATTTGAGAAACCTGCAGACGGACTGGACTACAACCACATCAGCCTGAGCGACGTGGCTCTTGGCATTGACTCCATTCTTTACTGTGCGCCAAAGACCCATCTTGTGGTGAGGAAGTGTGGGATGAAGGAAAAGAGCGGACTGCAGCTGACAGCACTCACAACGACCGTGGACATGGACTCGGTGAAGATAGTGATGCCCGACTTTGCGCTGCGGACACCCGACAGCAGCATCGACGCATATATGAACATGGACATGAACGTGGCGGAGAAAACAAATCCCGGCAAGATGCGCCTGAGGCTTAACGCCATGCTGGGCAAGCAGGACGTGATGATGTTTTGCGGAGGTATGCCACAATCATTTATTGAGCGTTATCCCAACCGCCCTATATATATAAGGTGTTCGGTGAACGGCAACATGGAGCGTGTGGACTTCACGGGAGTGGACGTCAAGCTTCCCACTGCATTCCACCTGACAGCCGGAGGCTTTGCCGAAAATCCCACTGACATGGACCGCCTGCGTGCCGACGTGAAGCTGAATGCGGAGACGCAGAACATAGGATTCCTGACCAGCCTTGCTGACCCGAAGATGATGAAGGACTACCGCGTGCCCGGTGGAATAAGGCTCGACGGACGGCTGACTGCCAACGGCAAGCAGTATGCCGCCAACCTGACGGCACGTGAGGGCAGAGGAACGGTTAGGGCAAAGGGCAACATAAACCTCGCCACAATGCGCTATGCCGCCGACATCGCTGTGAACCGCCTAAACTTGCGCCACTTCATGCCCAAGCAGCCGATGCGTGAGTTCACAGGCACGCTGACCGCCAGCGGCAAGGGCTTCGACGTGTTTAGTCCCAAGACCACCATGGCAGCAAAGGCTGAGATTAAGGACTTTGGCTTCGGCGAATGGAACCTGAACAAGATGGTGGCTAAGGCAGACATTTACAAGGGTAGGGCAAAGGCTGTGCTGAACAGCGACAATGCGCTGCTGGGCGGAGTGATTGACCTCGATGCGCTGGTGGCAAAGAACAAGGTGGACATGACGCTGAGCACAGACCTCTCGCATGCCGACCTTTACAGCCTGGGGCTGATGAAGAAGGAGTTCACGATGGGAATGTGCGCGCATCTCGACATAGCGAGCAACCTGAAGGACTACTATAAGCTGCAGGGGCTGGTGAACGACCTCACCATAAAAAGCAGTGACAAGACCTATCGCCCCAAAGACCTGACAATGGACATCTTCACCAACCGCGATACTACATGGGCAAAGGTGAGCAGCGGCAACCTAAGCCTCGACATGGCGGCGAGTGGCGGCTATGAGGCACTGATGCGCCAGGGAACAAAACTCGTGGATGAGATGATCAGGCAGACTGAGGTGAAAACCATCGACCAGGCACGCATCCGCGCAATGCTGCCGGTGATGAGGCTGAAGCTGGAGGGCGGCGACAACAATCCCGTGGCAAACTTCATGCGCTTCAAGGGACTATCGTTCAAGGAGACAAGCATCAACATGACATCGTCGCCGCAGCACGGACTGGACGGACGCGGACACATCTTCTCGCTGGTGGTGGACAGCATGCGCATTGACACAATAAACTTTAAGGTGTGGCAGGATGCGGAGAACGTGAGACTCACGGCACAGGTGCGCAACAACAAATATAATCCTCAGTTTGTGTTCAACGCCCTGTTTGACGCCGAGGTGAGGGAACGCAGCGCTGGCATCAACGCCAAATTTTATGACGCAAACAACCGGCTTGGCGCCGATGTGGGAATGCAGGCTGAGGTGGTGGACAGCGGTATTAAGCTGCACATGTCGCCATACAGACCTATAATAGGATATAAGGAGTTTGGGGTGAACAAGGATAACTTTGTGTTCCTCGGGGCGGACAAGAAGATAAGGGCAAAGGTGGACCTGATAGCCGATGACGGTACGGGAGCAAAGCTGTATTCGCAGGACGACAATCCCGAGATGCTTCAGGACCTTACGTTCAGCTTGAACCATCTTGACCTGAAAAATCTCACATCGGTGATTCCGTATGCCATGCCTCAGCTTGCCGGTATGCTTAACGGCGACTTCCATGTGCTGATGAACAAAGAGCAGAAAATCTCTGTATTGTCCGACCTGACAGTGAAGGACATGGAGTATGAGCAGAGCCCTGTGGGTAATATCACGAGTGAGCTGGTGTATCTGCAGGAAGAGGATGACAAGCATTTTGTGCAGGCAACCATCGGTCATAACGACCGCGAGGTGGGAGTGCTCAGCGGCACCTATCAGAATACCGAAGAGGGCTATCTCGACGCTACATTCGACATGAACCGCTTCCCCGTGTCGATGGTCAACGGCTTTGTGCCCGACAAACTGCTTGGACTGGAAGGCTACGCCCAGGGACAGCTCGACATAAAGGGAGCACTGAGCGCGCCGCAGATAAACGGTGAGCTGACGCTCGATTCTACCTATCTCGTGAGCATACCCTACGGCATGAACCTGCGCTTCACCACCGAGCCCGTGCGCATTGTGGGCAGCAACCTGCACTTCGACAAGTTCAGCCTGTATGCACACAACAACAACCCACTGACAATAAGCGGCGACATCAACTTCGCAAACCTCGACAATATACTCGTCAACCTCACAATGCTCGCAAACGACTACCAGATAATCAACGCCAGGCAGACCAAGCACTCGCTCGCCTATGGCAAGGCGTTTGTGAACTTCGGAGGATACATCCGGGGAAATCTCGAAAACATGAAGATGCGAGGAAGGCTCGACGTGCTCGGCAAGACCGACCTGACATATATACTGAAAGACTCGCCGCTCAACACCGACGACCAACTGAAGGAGCTCGTGACCTTCACAGACTTCCGCGACACAACGGCCGTTGCCAATGTAAACCGTCCGCCGGTGAGTGGTCTTGACATGCTGCTCATGATGAACATAGAGAAGGGAGCAAGAGTGCTGTGTGAGCTTAATGCCGACCATTCTAACTATGTGGACCTGGAAGGAGGCGGCGAGCTTCGCATGACATATAACACCGTGGACGACCTGCAACTGTTCGGACGCTATACCGTGAACAGCGGAGAGATGAAGTATGCACTGCCTATAATCCCGCTGAAAACTTTCAGCATTGCGAAAGACAGCTATGTGGAGTTCAACGGCGACATAATGAACCCTAAGCTCAACATCACTGCCACCGAACAGGTGAAGGCTCTTGTGGGCGCACAGACAGGCAGCAGCCGCAGTGTGCTGTTTGAGTGTGGAGTGAAGGTTACCCAGACGCTCAACAACATGGGACTGGAGTTTACGCTCGATGCTCCTGACGACATGACAGTGAAGAACGAACTTGCCGCAATGGGCATGGACCAGCGCAGCAAACTTTCTGTGACAATGCTCACCACGGGAATGTATCTTGCCGACGGCAACACAAGCGGATTCTCGATGAACTCGGCGCTCAACTCGTTCCTGCAGAGCGAGATTAACAAT
>JAGAPI010000002.1 GCA_017623335.1 Prevotella sp. | reverse complement strand
CGGATCTTCCTGCCTACAGCGGCCTCGAAGGAATGATGCTGACCGAGAACTACCGGGATGCCGAGAGCATTGACGTCTATATCCTGAACGGCGATGCCGAGGGCGAGACATTCCGGCCGAGGTTCACCTTCCACGGATTCCGCTATATTCAGATCATGGGTGTCAGCAATCCTCCGGCGCTTGAAGAGGTGGAGGGCATACAGCTGTCTTCGGTGAGAGAGATTACCGGCACGATCGAGACTTCCGACCCGCTGCTTAATCGTTTTATCGAAAATGTGACCTGGTCGCAGCTGTGCAACTTTATCAGCATCCCCACCGACTGCCCGCAGCGCAACGAGCGGCTCGGGTGGAGCGGCGACCTCTCGGTGTTTGTCAACTCAATGACATTCCTGTTCAACGCACAGTCATTTCTCGCCAATCACCTGCAGGCACTGCACGACACCAAGGGTGACAACTGGAAATATCCGCCTGTGGCACCTGTTGGAGGAGGATTCGGAGGACCGCTGTGGGAGAGCGTAGGCATCACCGTGCCATGGGAGTTATATCTGAAATATGCCGACACCACCGCCATCATCAACAACTATGCTGACATGAAGCGTTATTTGGTGAACGTGCTTGAGAACTACATCGACCCCAATGACGGTCATTTCAAGGGCACCGAGACCTGGAGCGACTTAGGCGACTGGCTCGGTCCGCAATGCGACCAAAACGACAAGACGCTGCTTTTCGACAGTTATCTGTGCTATGAGCTTGACATCATGCAGAGAATGGCCAAAGTAATCGGCAAGCATGCCGATGCCAAATATTTTGCCAAGGAGCGCGACAAGCGCCGCAAGTTCATAAAGCAGTCGTACATGAGCGACGGTGTGCTGAAAGGCTGCGGTTTCGGACCTGCATCATCGTCATGGTCGGGAAAGCTTGGAGGACAAGCCGCCGGCAAGGAAATCAAAGCCCACACATCCTATGCAGTGCCGCTCGCCCTTGGCGTGTTCGACACCAAAAACAGCAGGATTCTTTCAGAACAGCTGCACAAGCTGACCAACACCCCAGCTACAGGCGACAACGGCGCAACCTATCCGCCATTCTCACTTATGACAGGTTTTGTGGGAACGCCTTGGATTCTGCATGCGCTCACCGATGGCGGCCATGTGGCAGACGCTTATTCCATACTTCTCAACCACACATACCCCTCATGGCTCTACCCAGTGACCATGGGCGCCACAACAGTATGGGAACGCCTCAACTCACTCACCGCCGATGAAGGATTCGGCAAAAACAACAGCATGAATTCCTTCAACCACTATGCTTTCGGCTGCGTGTACGACTGGCTCATGCAAACAGTCGCGGGCATCTGTGCCGATCCGGAAGCCCCGGGCTTCAAACATTTCTATCTCAAGCCGCAACCCGATCCAACGGGCAGACTTACGCACGCCAAAGCCTGCTATGAGTCGATAAACGGACGGATAGAAAGCTCATGGGTTATCGAAAACGGCAAAACGACTTATCGCTTCACCATACCCGAAAACACCAAGGCAACGCTGATTCTCCCTAACATGAGAAAAGTCCTTGCACCGGGACAATACACATTCATGGCAGAGGGCGAGTAACTGCTCACCTGTAAATATTACATAAAGTTATAGAAGTAGCTCTGGAAAGTTCAAGGTTATTGACTACTTGGGGGCAGTGGGTGACACTGGGGGCACTTATTTCAAACCTTCTATACGCGCAGGCAGGAACACGACTCATTTCAAACCCACTTCTGTTCCTGCGTATATGGTGAAGTGTAAAAACCACTGCCCCCAACTTGAAATTTTAAACGACTCGTTCAGCTGCGCAAACGATACGTTTAGAACCGCAAACGTATCGTTTAGAGTTCCAAAAGCTACATTCACGGCACTGAAAGCTACATTCACGGCAGCCAATCGCCATTTTAGACGCGCAAATCGCCATTTTAGCCTGTGAATAGTGCCCTTTTTACAAAGATAGTGCAAAAAACATTAAATATCCATCCTATATTTGGTCATGTAATCAATAGTATGTAAATTTGCGGTGATTTAATATTTTAAAAAAAAGATAAATGAAAAAGAAGTTTCATCTTAGCATGGCATCTTACATGATTTTATGCCTTGCACTTGTGTTCAGCGCTTGCGATAGCGATAACGAACCAAATTTTCCCGACACAAAACTCATCAAGGGACAATGGCAGCTGGTTGAGGATGACAACAGCGGGAAAACGCTTATCTACCAATTTACCACCAGCAGCGAAAGCACTTGGTCGTGGGGTAATCTCATCACATATCGAATCCTTTCCGAAGATGTGGTCACTTATGACAAACATTATACCTGGCACGTTTCTGACCCCGCAAATGAAGAGGACGGTGTGCCTCGTATGGAACTCACTTGGATCGGTGACCTCAACAGCCATAATGCCACGGAACATTACGATGTAGTCAAGCTGACATCAAAGGAAATGTGGCTCAAGCCATCCATGAAAGATTCATCTGATGACATCATGAAATTTATCCGCCGCAACGACTTGCCAGTTCCACCTGAGCAACCGAACAAACCGGAGGGATTGCCCGAGGAGGCGAAGTTCAGCTTCAAGATGGTGCAGTTGACACCGTTTGACAATCTCGAATCTCCGCTTGCGGCGCCATTCGACCTTCTGACATTCCGTATCTATGACCATAAGGGTGAATACTCTTACTTCGGTAATCCTGAGTATCTTGAATATTACGACTCAATAGTTGTGTCCTCGCCGAATATGCCCGACACATACAGAGTGTATTGGAAAGAAAGCAATGCGGGTAGCAAGGAAGAACATTTTACGTCGCAGTGGAGTTCATGCTTTTATGAGACAGGCGATTTCCCTATCATGCTCAAAGGCTACAAGAACGGTGAGGTGATTTATGATAAAAGCGAGACCCAGGTAATGTGTGAGCGTGATTTCTTGGGTATTGACTGGACCTACGGCGATATTACTATTGCCAATCCAACGAACAATGGCATATATTGTATTCTTGACAATCGGCATGAGTTCTCAATTGTTAGTGTGCAGGATTTTAATGGAACCCGTTACACAACAATTAACGCCAAAGTCGGGATTGACGGGTCAGGAAACGAGAATCTCGAGGAAAAGAAGGCCTCGCTTCAGTGGCTGCTGAAGAAACATATGGGAGCCCCGACATCGGTTGCCCGGTCTGGCTTCAAGACACTTCCAGAGGGAGCGGAAGTGATAGAAACCTATCAGAATAAGTCCACACGGGCAGCCCTTCTGCATAGCCCCGCCGATGATTATCATCTTGAGAAATATTATGTTGTTGCCGAGGCTATATAAAGAGTTCATGCACTATTTGAAATAGGCATCCCGCTCAGCAGACGCTTCAAATTCGAGAAATCATCCCCATTTTGCAGGAAGCATGCCCGAATCTCCAAGTGAGTTAATAATAGTGCCACGATATTGATTATGATTCCCCGGATCGTTGTAACATACAAAAAGTGTGTGGCGGATTTGCCACACACTTTATTTATATATATACGAACGAGAATTTCTTTATCTCACGTCAATAGTAATTTCGGCATCGGGCAGCCCGTAGGCGCGAGCCTTGAGCACAGCCTTTCCTGCCTGCTTTGCCGAGCGCACCACTGCAAGGCAGCGGCCGAAGAACGCCTTGCGCCTGTTGTCCTTGAAACGCTCCATAGAAGCAGGATTGCCGTTGTCGACACCGTCGAGACGGGCGGCACCGCTGAGCTCGAAGAACACCTGGTTCTCCGCCCACGGGCAAACATT
>JAGAPI010000227.1 GCA_017623335.1 Prevotella sp. | reverse complement strand
TCAATGTTATTCGCAGGCAGCATCAGGGTCATCACCCTGCCGTCGTTAGTCCGCAGGTCTTTGGCTATATACGCAATGCTGAATATTAGGAAAATGCTGAATACAACAAGCGTATTGGTCCACACGTATGTCATCTTTGCCAGCTCCCAAGTCTCACCCATATATATATTGAGGTCTAAACCGAGCTGTATGCAATACAAGAAAGTCAGTCCCAATGTCAATCCCACTATGGTGCGTATTGTTCTTTTATATTCGTTTGCGGCAATCCAAACGAATGTTTTCTTTAATCTGTTGAAATCCATATTGTCAATTCTTAATTTTTAATTCATAATGCATAATCATTCTCTTTATTTCATTTTCCCGGCATTAACAGCGTTGAACAGAAGCTCCAGATTCATCTGAGTCTCAGGAGTGTCACTGTTGCGGCGTGCTATCACGGCGTTGCCCTGCAGTGTTGGCTCGGCATAAATCACGCCGTCCATACCCTCGTAAGGCTGGCGGTACTCAAACGAGTATTCATTGCAGATGTCAGCCACTGAACGGTTGTATGCCACACGTCCGTTGTCCATCATCAGTATGTGGTCCAACAGCGACTCTACGTCATGCACCTGGTGGGTAGAGATTATTAGCGTGCGGTCCTCTGCCATGTTTTTTGCTATTACCTTTCGGAACTGGCTCTTCGACGGTATGTCAAGACCGTTGGTGGGCTCGTCCATCAGCAGATACTTGGTGTTGGCTGCCAATGCGATGCTCATATACACCTTTTTCTTCTGTCCCATCGACAGCTCGTTGAGCTTCAGTGACAGCGGCAGTTCAAAATCCTCAAGACATTTGTTGAGAATTTCCTTACTGAAACGTGGATAGAACCCGTGGGTAATCTTTACGTAATTATCAAGCGACACCTCGGGCAAACGAAATTCCTCTGCCACAATAAACATCTCGCTCAACATTTCAGCCTTGCGTTTACGTGCCTCAATGCCATCGATTGTTATGCTGCCTGCATCGGGACGCAGCAGACCGCTTATTAAATATAATAATGTACTCTTGCCCGAACCGTTCTTGCCAAGCAGACCGTAGATGCTGCCCTCACCAATCTCAAGGTTAAGCCCTTTATAGATTTTCTTTCTCTGTCCGGCATACCCGAAACTCATGTCTTTTATTTCTATCATTTTCTCTATGTTTTTTATTGTTTATCTATGTTATTTTCTTCGTTGATTACCTCTGTTTTAGTGTACTACTTTAATAATACACTGCAAAAATAGTGCATTTCCTTCATACTCACAAATTTTTCACTGAAAAAATGCAATTGTTTAACTTCTTTTTAGAATTAACATGTAATATAAGCCATAGCTTCAACCTAATTCTACCATAGCGGAACAGATGGGAATCATAAACGGTTGAGACCAGCCTAACATAGTACAATATTAAATTGTATTTTTCTCAAAAAAAGTTTTTAATCATTAATTTATTTGCGGATGTGCGCTTTTCTGATTACTTTTGCAAACGAGAACAAAATGTTTTCATCAGTATTAACCAATAAAGACAGAAAGATTATGAAAAAGTATGTATGCGACGTATGTGGCTGGGTTTACGACCCAGAAGTAGGAATACCTGAAGCCGGCATTGCTCCCGGCACACCGTTTGAGGAACTTCCCGAAGATTTTGAATGCCCGCTCTGTGGCGTTGGCAAGTCAGATTTTTCGGTTGAGGAATAATCAAATCTGATTTCTATGCAAAGAAATAATCAAGCAAAAAATCTCCCCGACAAAACATTAGTTTCTTGTCGGGGAGTTTTTTGTTTGCAATTAATGTATCTCCATGCTGCAGATTGCATCCAACGACTCCACCTCGCCCACAAGCCAGAGGATATCGCCTTTCTCAAACGGGCGCATGGGATTTACAGACGAAAGATTTTCCTCTCCCTCCTCCAAACCTATAACCATACAATTATAAATATCGCGGATGCCGCTCTCGCTGATGGTCTTGCCGATAAAAGGACTGTTGCTCCGCAGAACAATCTGACGCAGACGCATCTCGCGCTTCTCAAAGTCAAGTTCCTCTCCCATCACCTCGCTGCGCAAAGCCGCACCAAACTTGGTCAGCTGGTCGTCACTGCCGATAACCTGAATGCGGTCACCGGGAAATATGTAAGAATTACCGTCAGGAATATTTAGCCGGCGGTTTGCACGCCAAATGCTGCTGACATGCACTCCGAATCGCTGACGCAGGCGCAGCTCACTGAGCCGCAGCCCCATCCACTGTGTGTCCATGGGCACATCGAAATCGGCAAGATGCACATCACGGTCGAGCAGACGGTTCTCATATAGCGGCCGCTTCCGGCCCTTCACCTGTTCGGCTATATCACGACTGTGCAAATTCTGCATAAACAGGCGCTCAATGCGTATGGAGCCGTTCTTGATGGAGCGTGAAAAGACCATAAGCACCACCATGACAATGGCGATGGAAATCATCACCGTATCGGTGAAACGGCTGAGATAATTGCAAAGATAGAATATGAACGAACAAGCGATAACCACCTTTAACACTATCAGCAGGACAATGGGAACACGGTTGAAAATGTGCTCCTTCCAAAGAATCTGAAGCTCCTTGCTGTGATTTTTCTTCATCACAATGGCACGCAGGAACGGCGACATTAACAACACCGTGAGTGCACCGCAGATGAAATTGGCTGTCCAATGCCACCCCACAAGGACATGGCGGATGAACGGCAGGAAGAATGTGAGCATGATGAGCAGCACCGATATTGAAATTATCGAGTAGACTGCGGTGGTGATTGCCATCTGAGTGAGCAGCGTGCGCCACAGGGCACGGGTGGTTCTCACCGACGACTTAGAGTGGTTGTGAAGCGTGATGCGGTTGAGCGTTGCCGTGACGCGCACGGGCAGGCGGCGCTCCAGGAAACGGTAACCTGGCAGGGCGGCACGTATCATGTAGGGAGTGAGGAAGGTTGTGATGACGCTCACTGCCACCACCACTGGATAAAGGAAGTGGCTCACCACACCTAACGACAGTCCCAGCGAGGCGATGATAAACGCAAACTCACCTATCTGCGCCATGGAGAAACCGCAGCGCATGGCGCTCTTCAGCGGCTGGCCGCCAAGAAGATAGCCTAACGTGCCAAACACCGACTGACCAATGAGTATGGTGAACACAAGTGCTACGATGGGCAGGGCATAGTCTGCGAGCACCTTTGGCTCCACCAGCATACCCACTGACACGAAGAACACCGCTCCAAAGAGATTCTTCACAGGCTCCACCAGACGGATTATCTTATCTGCCTCAACTGTCTCGGCAAGAATGCTGCCCATCACAAACGCACCGAATGCGCTGGAGAATCCCACCTTGGTGGAGAGAACAGCCATGAGACAACACAAGCCGATGGCGACAATGAGCATGGTCTCGTCGGTCATCATGCGGCGCGCCTTGCGGAAGAACGCGGGTATGGCAAATATTCCCACCACAAACCACAGTATCAAGAAGAAGGCTATGCTCAGCACACTGTACATGAGCTGTCCGCCGTCGGGGGCGCTGCCCCTCGCCACGGCGCTCAGCATCACCATCATGACAATGGCGAGAATGTCCTCAAGAATGAGCACGCTCATCACCATGCCTGCAAACTGCTGCTGCCGCAGTCCCATGTCGTCGAACGCCTTATATATAATAGTGGTGGAGCTCATGGCGAGCATACCGCCAAGAAACACGCAGTCCATCTCGCCCCAGCCGAAAAGATGCCCCACGGTAAAGCCCGTGAGCATCATGCTGAAGATGATGGTAAAGGCGGAAATCACCGGTCCCACTCCCATCTTGACGATTTTCTTGAACGAGAAATCGAGACCGAGGGCAAAGAGCAGGAATATCACGCCAATGTCTGCCCACGACTGCACATTGTCGCGGTTCATCACACTCATGGTATATGGCATTTGCGGACTTACGAGAAATCCCGCCACGATATATCCAAGTACCAGCGGCTGTTTGAGCCACTTAAAAATAAGGGTGGTGATGCCTGCCACGACAAGTATCAGGGCAAGGTCGCTCACGAGTTCGGGAGGATGAGCCATAGTTCAATGTTCTATGTTGAGTGTTCAGTGTTTAGTACCACTGCACGGCGTTGCTGTAAGAGCTTCGCTTGTCATACTTCAGGGCGTCGGTGAGCGTCGCGGCATTGCAGCGGAACGAGAAGTTATAGCTGGTATATGGCGCAAGCACCACCGAGCACGACATGTTGAAACAGTGCAGGTCGCGGCTGAGCGACGCTGTGGTCATTGATATTTTCTTGTTGTCGAAGTCATATCCCGACGAAAATGATATGTTCCAGCCGTCGCTTATGCGGATGTTTCCGCTGCAGTTGAGGGTCTGGGTGTAGGAGTAGGGATAGTTCATCGTCTTGTAGTTGAACTCACCGCCAGTGTTCTCACGCATGGTGATGCCATATCCGAAACTCAGCGACCACGGCAGCGAGAAAGCCATATATCCGTCCTCGTCGGTCTCAGCCTTTCCGGCACTCTCGCGCTTTGCTCCGCGCTGTCCCGCCTGCAGGGTCTTGTCCTCGTTGGTCTCGCGCTCATACTCGTCCTCCTCGTCATCATACTCATCACGGTTGCGGTCGTCCTTGTCATCCTTCTTCACCCGCTCACCCTTAAGCCACTTGATAAAGTTGCCGAACTTGGTGTTGTCGATGGTGTATGACAGGTTTTGGCTTATGCCCTGAAAACGTCCGAACTTGCCCTGGCTGTAGCGCGTGGTGTGCTCCGAGAGACGAGGGTTACCGTTCTCGTCAAGCTCGTAGGCATAAGTTCTGAACACAGCGTTCATGTTGAAGGTATAGCTCTTCGAGAGCTTGAGACGAAGATTGGTGGTGAGGTCGCTCCACGGACGAATCTTGCTTGCCAAATTGTATGACATGCTGGCGCCAAGCTCGTCGATAATACTGATTTTCTTCACACCAGTACTGTCATCATCGCTTTTGATTTTCATCTCCACATTGTTGGATATCGACATTGAGATGCTTCCCGTCTTGCCCTTGCCCGGCACTCCGTAGAGCGAGCCCTGATAGGGGGAATATTCCACCAGCTCCACAGTACCGTCGGCATTGGTTTTCTGATAATTCTCATAATATCCGTAACGGCTTGCGCTGAAATCAGGGGCATAGTTGAAGCTAAGGCTTGGCGTGAAGACGTGGCGTATAGCCTGAATCTTGTCGCCAAAAATCTTTCTGTTGGGAATGAACATACCGTATAGCTTCGTTGATGCCGATACGCTCATGCTCCAGTTGTAC
>JAGAPI010000226.1 GCA_017623335.1 Prevotella sp. | reverse complement strand
GGCAAACGCATCAAGCGGTCTGGGCGTGGATATAAAGGATGTTGAGTGCTCGCTCTATGAGTGTATCATCAACAACGCCGATGTGAGAGAAGCGATATACACCACCGACATTGACGGGCTTGACATCATACCGAGTCACATTGACTTGGTGGGAGCGGAAATAGAAATGCTCAATCTTGCGAACCGTGAGAATGTGCTGAAAAAACTGCTCACACCAATCCGCAACGACTATGACTATATATTGATTGATTGTAGTCCGTCGCTGGGACTCATTACGGTCAACTCGCTCACAGCCGCCGACTCGGTGATTATCCCTGTGCAGTGTGAGTATTTTGCCCTTGAAGGCATCACCAAGTTGCTTAACACCATAAAGATAATAAAGACCAAGCTCAACACGCGGCTTGAGATAGAGGGATTCCTGCTGACAATGTACGACTCCCGCCTGAGGCTTGCCAACCAGATTTACGACGAGGTGAAGCGTCACTTCCAGGAGCTGGTGTTCAAGACCGTGATTCAGCGAAATGTGAAGCTCAGCGAGAGTCCCAGCCACGGTCTGCCGGTGATTCTTTATGATGCCGACTCAACAGGAACAAAGAATCACCTTGCCCTGGCAAAAGAGATAATAAGCAGAAACAAGTAAACGACAACAATGGCAGTAAGAAAAAAATATACAGGCAGTGTCCTTGGACGCGGCTTGGACGATATAGGCTCCGGCCGCGGGCTCGATGCGCTGATAGAGACCGGCGAGCTGAAGACACAAGGCTCGTCGAGCATCAACGAGGTGGCAGTGACACAGATAACACCCAATCCCAACCAGCCCCGCCGCGAGTTTGACGAAGAGGCATTGCAGGAACTGGCAAACAGCATCAGGGAGATAGGCATAGTGCAGCCCATAACCCTGCGCCAGATTGACAGCGACCACTATCAGATAATAGCAGGCGAGCGCCGCTGGAGAGCATCGCAGCTGGCAGGACTTGCCACCGTGCCGGCATACATACGCACCGCCAGCGACGAGACTGTGATGGAAATGGCGCTGGTGGAGAATATCCAGCGTGAGGACCTAAACGCCATAGAGATAGCACTCGCCTATCAGCATCTGGCTGAGACGGCGGGAATGACTCAGGAAAAGATTTCGCAGCGGGTGGGCAAGAGCCGCACCGCAGTGACCAACTTCATGCGTTTGCTCAAACTGCCTGCACCGGTGCAGATGGCACTGAAGAACAAGGATATAGACATGGGACATGCCCGTGCGCTGCTGGCTCTGGAAAGTCCGAGCATGCAGCTGAGATTGTTCCATGAGATACAGAAAAAAAACTATTCGGTGCGCCAGGTTGAGGAGATGGTGAAGATGCTCAACAGCGGCGAGGACATAAAGTCGGGAAGCAAGACCATAGCATCGAAGGCGCAGCTGCCCGAGGAGTTCAATCTGTTGAAAGACAGGTTGGCACAGTTTTTCGGAACAAAGGTGCAGATGACCTGCTCGCCAAAGGGCAAGGGCAAGATAAGCATAGCCTTTGACAACGAGGAACAACTGGAAAAGATAATGAACGCGCTGGATGCCCGTAACAACTAAGATGAACATATCAGTAAGCATGAAAAGACTGACGACAGCCTTACTGATGACCGTTGCCATGCTGTTACAATCCATGGCGCAGGAGCCGATGAGAACCGACTCGTTGATGCACCCTGGGGAACTGACACACACCGCTGACTCATTGCTGCAAAGCGTGAGTATGAAAAATAAGGTGAAAGCTGCCAAGCGCAACAAAAAACTGAAGGACAAAGTTGACTCGCTGGCAGTGGGCAACAGCGTTATCGGCAAAAACGACTCGGCGGTGGTGGTGAAGATTCCACGCGACTGGAGCACATGGACTCCTAAGCCGCAGAAAGCATTGTGGATGGCATTGGTCATACCGGGCGGAGGGCAAATCTATAACCGTAAGTACTGGAAGTTGCCGTTAGTCTACGGAGGCATGATGGGCTGTCTGTATGCCATGACGTGGAACAACACCATGTACAAGGACTACTCGCAGGCATATCTCGACATAATGGACAGCGACCCAAACACGCAGAGCTATAACAAGTTCCTGCATCTTGGCAACCAAATCAATGAGTCGAACATTGAGCGCTACAAGACGATATTCAAGAAGCGTAAGGACAAATACCGCCGTTGGCGCGATATGAGTTTCTTCTGTCTGATAGGCGTTTACGCCCTGTCGGTTATCGATGCCTACGTGGACGCAGAGCTGTCGGAGTTTGACATTTCAAAAGACCTGAGCATGAAGGTGAGGCCTGCCATCATGCATAATAAGGGCACATTTACATCCGCCAATCCGTTGGACAACTCATCGGTGGGGTTGCAGTGCAGCTTGAATTTTTAAAGTAACTTAAACATATAACAGACATAAATGTATAGAAAAATATTTTTCGCAACGATAAGCATGTTTTTTGCCGGCAACAGTGTTGTGCTGGCACAGATTGACGAGAGTGACGATTTAGATGACGAGACAACACTTACCGACGATGAAATTGTGGTGAAGGACGACAACGGCAACGACGAGGTGATAGATTTTCCCGAGGCAATGACCTACGACCTCGACAGTCTTATGAGTCTCTATATGTCGAAGACTTATCTTGAAGAGGATCCCGACTGCCGTATGAAAGATGTCAACCCTGTGTATGAGACCGGCGTTTACATCGACCGTCTGAAGCGTATGCCCACTGCAATGGAAATGCCATACAACGAGGTGGTGCGTAAGTTTATCGACAGATATACAGGTCGTCTGCGCCATTCGGTGAGCTATATGCTCGGAGCATCGAACTTCTATATGCCGATATTTGAAGAAGCACTTGAGACATACGGACTGCCTTTGGAGTTGAAGTATCTGCCGGTGATAGAGTCGGCACTCAATCCCAATGCAGTGTCGCGGGTGGGAGCGGCTGGTCTGTGGCAGTTTATGGTGACCACCGGCAAGCGTTACGACCTGAAGGTGAACACTCTTGTGGATGAGCGCCGCGACCCGCTGAAGGCATCGTATGCGGCAGCCCATTATCTTAGCGACCTCTATAAGGTGTTTGGCGACTGGAATCTTGTGATTGCTGCCTACAACTGCGGTCCAAGCACCATAAACAAGGCAATACACCGCGCCAACGGCGAGAAGGACTACTGGAAAATATATCCTTATCTGCCCAGGGAGACACGCGGATATGTGCCGGCGTTTATTGCAGCCAATTATGTTATGAATTACTACAGCGAGCACAACATCTGCCCCATGACCACCCGACTGCCGGCGCAGACCGACACAGTGGCTGTGAAAAAGACTGTACACCTACAGCAGATTGCCGACGTGTGCGGCTTTGACATTGACCAGCTTCGCGCATTAAACCCGGAATACCGCCACGACATTATTCCCGGTGAGAGCGAGGATCTGACGGTGAGACTGGCAATGACCGATGTCGGCAAGTTTATTGATATGGAAGACTCGGTGTACAACTACCGCACGGATGACTTCATTACCAAGCGCACTATTGTTGAGGTGAACGATGAGCCGACATATACCCGCAGCTCATCGAAAGTGAGCCGGCGTTCGCGCAGTGGCAGGCACGGCAGGGCAAGAGGCGGCAGAAGTGTTACCATCAAGCAGGGGCAGACCCTTTCTGAAATAGCGAAGCGAAACGGTACTACCGTTGCCAAGTTGAAACGGCTCAACGGCATAAAGGGTAATAATATACGTGCCGGAAAGAAACTGAGAGTAAGATAATAACTTTAAAAACACCACGACTATGGCTGACGACGAGACAATGCGCAATGCCGCTGACGAAAAAATGGTGAATGATGCCTTCCAGCATCTCATTGACACCTATCAGGCTACACGCCACCGTAAAAAAACGGATATCATAACCAAAGCTTTCAACTTTGCACGGCAGGCACATAAGGGTGTGCGCCGTCTGTCGGGCGAGCCATATATAATGCACCCCATAGCAGTGGCGCAAATTGCCGCCGAAGAGGTGGGACTGGGCAGTACCAGCATTTGTGCCGCCCTGTTGCACGATGTGGTGGAAGACACCGACTACACCGTTGATGACATAAGCAATATGTTTGGTGAGAAGGTGGCGCTGATAGTCGACGGACTGACAAAAATCAGCGGCGGCATCTTTGGCGAGAAGGCATCGGCACAGGCTGAGAATTTCAAGAAGCTGCTGCTCACCATGAGCGACGACATACGCGTGATTCTGATTAAAATCTGCGACCGTCTGCACAATATGCGTACCCTGGCGTCGCAGGCTCCCAACAAACAATATAAGATTGCCGGCGAGACATTATATATATATGCACCGCTTGCCAACCGTCTGGGACTGAACAAAATCAAGAGCGAACTGGAAAATCTGAGTTTCAAGTATGAGCATCCGGAGAAATACCAGAGCATTGTGCAGAAACTTGCCGATACCGAGGAAAAACGTCATGAGCTGTTCGACTCGTTCACACAGCCCATTGAGGAGTCGCTCAATCAAATGGGGATAAAATACACCATAAAGGAGAGGGTGAAAACTCCATACTCCATCTGGAACAAAATGCAGAACAAGCACGTGACCTTCGAGGAAATCTACGACATCCTTGCCGTGCGAATAATCTTCACTCCACAAAAACGCGAAAACGAAATCAATGAATGCTTTAATATATATGTGGCGCTGACCAAGTTGTATCAGAGCCATCCCGACCGTCTGCGCGACTGGCTCAACCATCCAAAGGCAAACGGCTATCAGGCACTGCAGGTGACACTCATGTCGAAGCAGGGCCGATGGATAGAGGTGCAGATACGAAGCGACCGCATGGACGAGGTGGCAGAGCAGGGATTTGCCGCCCACTGGAAATACAAGGACGGCGAGACAGCCGAGTTTACTGAGGACGAGAACGAGCTTAACGACTGGCTTAACACCATAAAGGAGATTCTGGACGACCCTCAGCCTGATGCCATGGATTTCCTCGATGCAATAAAGCTCAACCTGTTTGCCAATGAGATTTTCGTGTTTACGCCAAAAGGCGAAATCAAGATTATGCCTGCAGACTGTACAGCGCTCGATTTTGCATTTACCATACACTCATTCCTCGGCAGCCATTGCATAGGCGCCAAGGTGAACCACAAGCTTGTGCCGCTGAGCCACAAGCTGAAGAGTGGCGACCAGGTGGAGATACTCACTGCCAAGGCACAGCACGTGCAGCCGGCGTGGATAAACTTTGTGTACACCGCCAAGGCGAAAGCCAAGATACAGGCAATACTGCGCCACGAAGCCCGCGAGATACAGAAAATTGGCGAAAACACTCTTAACGCTTTCCTTAAAAACAACGAGATAGAGTACAGCAGCATTGTCATTGACCGTCTTGCCTCGCTCCACGATATCAAGGACCGTAATGACTTTTTCCGCCAGTTGGGAGAAAAGACCATTATCCTTGGCGACAAGGACATAGAGGAACTGTTTAACGGCGGCAAGAATGAGGGAGTGGGGAAGAAAGGATGGAGAAAATATGTGCCGTTCCTAAAACAGAACAAGAAGATACTGAAAGAAGAGAAGCAAAGGGAGGAAGAGCTGTTTGTGGTGACAAAAGACTTCAACAAGAAGAAACCGATAATCATCACTGATGACAATATACGCCAGTACCGCTTCATGCACTGCTGCCATCCGATACCAGGCGACGATATTCTTGGATTTATCGACAGCAACAACCGCATTGAGATTCACAAGCGCTCATGCAAGGTGGCATCGAAACTGAAGACAAGCTACGGCAACCGTCTGCTTGATGCAAAATGGGAAATGCACAGTACTATATTCTTTGAGGGAGGCATTCAGATGAACGGTCTCGACCGTATCGGGCTGCTTCATGATGTGGTGGAAGTGATAAGCAATGAGTTGAATGTGGACATAAAGAAGGTAGACATCGACTGTAAGGACGGATTGTTTGACGCAAAATTCATATTGCGGATCCACGACCGCAACGGCCTGCAGGCAATTCTCAAGAACCTCAAGAATGTGGAGGGTATCGAGAGCGTGACACAGCTCAGCTAAATCATAATTAAATAAACAATAGGCTACACATTAATTATTATATAGACAAACAAAACTAACTACAAAGCATAATGAAAAAATTTTTTATCACACTTGTTGCAATGACTATGTCCGCCATTGCAGGTATGGCGGCAAGTACGTATGATAATCCCGACACCATCGTGGTATCACGTGATGGCACTGGGCAGTTCCGCACCGTTGATGAGGCAATTGAGGTTTGCCGTGCGTTTATGGATTATCACAAAGTGATTTACGTTAAGAATGGAACGTACAAGGAAAAGCTTATTGTACCGGCATGGCTGCAGAACATAGAGATATGCGGCGAGAGTAAGGAAGGCACTATCATAACATGGGACGACCACGCAAATATTAAGCTGCCCGGTACCGAGCGTAATATGGGTACATTCCGGACATACACCGTGAAGGTGGACGGCAACATGATAACATTCAAGAACATCACCATTGAGAACAATGCTGCAAAGCTGGGACAGGCAGTGGCACTTCACACCGAGGGTGATAAGCTGGTGTTTATCAACTGCCGCATTCTCGGCAATCAGGACACCATCTATACCGGCGGTACCGCGACACGCCTTTTCTTCAAGGATTGTCTCATCGAAGGCACCACCGATTTCATCTTTGGTCCCTCTACTGCGTGGTTTGAGAACTGCGAGATATTCAGCCGCAGCAATTCCTATGTCACTGCGGCATCCACTCCCAAGGACGTGCCCGTTGGATATGTGTTCAACAATTGCCGTCTGACTTGTGCCGACGGTGTGGACAAGGTTTACCTTGGGCGCCCGTGGCGCGACTATGGCTACACTCTGTTTATGAACTGCAGCCTTGGCAAGCACATCCGTCCCGAAGGATGGCATCACTGGCAGAAGGAGCGCATGAACACTGCCCGCTATCTTGAGTACAACAACAGCGGTGAGGGGGCTGCCACTGCCGGACGTGCCGCATGGAGCAGGCAGCTCACAAAGAAAGAGGCTGCGAAGATTACAATTGAAAATGTATTCGGAATTGACGATAAGTGGATTCCCAATATTTAAGGGACGGATACAGATAAAAAGTAATTCAACAACTTAATTTCAATATTCTATATCGCCGCAAATGGATT
>JAGAPI010000225.1 GCA_017623335.1 Prevotella sp. | reverse complement strand
TGCCGTAACGACATAGCCCTCCCATGAGAAACGGCTCAATATTGACTCAATACTCGTGCCTGTCTGCGAGAAGAAAGTCATGAACACCGGTATCTGACACAAAAAAGCAATGACAGCAATAAGCATTATCACCAACGAGTCGACGGCACGCTCGGTGACCACTGTTCCCAGAGCCTGAGTGAACGATATGCCATCACAGCGCTTCAACACTCCACAACGGGTGAACTCACCGATGCGCGGCACCACAAGACTGGCAGCATAGGAAAGAAAAACGGCATGAGTACATGTGGATACCCGCGGATGCAGCCCCAACGGCTCCAAAGTCTGCCGCCACCGCCAGCCGCGAAACATCTGCGCGGTGATGCCAAAAGGAAAGGACAGAAGCATCCATGTCCAGTCCATCTCATTGAGCAGCACGTGCCCGATGGTCTGAAAATCAAAATCACGATACATCCAATACAAGATGGCGCCGCCAAGTATTATCGGCAGCAAAATCTTGACACAGATGTTTATCAAATGTTTACTTTCCATAATATTCTGAAGAATACCTTGCAAAGGTACTAATAAAAAACGAAGAATGAAGAATGAAGAATGAAGAATCTTTTTTAAAAAGCATTTTTTAATATTTTTTATGCTGAAAATTCAGAATATTTGCTTACTTTTGCAGCGCGAAAAGACAAAACAAACTTACATTAAAAATGAACAACACTATCAAATCACCATTGAGTGGCATCATTCCGCCACTCGTAACGCCATTGCTGGGCAATGACGTTCTTGACATCGAGAGTCTTGAAAACCTCATTGAGCACCTCATCGCAGGAGGCGTTCACGGACTGTTTATCCTCGGCACCACAGGCGAAGAGCAGAGTCTGAGCTACCGTCTGCGCCAGCAGATGATTCGCGAGACATGCAGGATAAACAACGGCCGCTTGCCGGTATTGGTCTGCATCACCGACACATCCATAGTGGAGAGTGTAAACCTGGCAAAGGTTGCAGCCGAATGCGGTGCCTCTGCCGTGGTGAGCGCGGCACCATACTATTTTGCCACCGGACAGCCAGAGCTTGCCGAGTTCTACGAAGACCTGCTGCCGGAACTGCCACTGCCACTGTTCCTCTACAACATGCCAAGCCATGTGAAGGTGAACTTCGCGCCAAGCACCATCCACCGCATTGCCGAGAATGAGAAAGTGATCGGCTTCAAGGACAGCTCTGCCAACATACCCTACTTCCAGTCGGTGATGTACACGATGAAGGACCGTCCCGACTTTGCAATGCTCATGGGACCCGAGGAAGTGACGGGCGAATGCGTGATGCTTGGCGGCCACGGCGGCATCAACGGCGGCGCCAACATGTTCCCCGAGCTGTATGTGGCAATGTACAACGCGGCAAAGAGCGACAACATCAGCGAGGTGCGCCGCCTGCAAAAGTACATCATGCAGATAAGCACAACGGTCTACAGCGTAGGCATGCACGGGTCGAGCTATCTGAAGGGTCTGAAGTGCGCCTGCTCGCTGCTGGGCGTTATCAAGGACGATTTCGTGGCAGCACCTTTCCATAAGTTCAACGCCCCTGAGCGCGCAAAGATTCAGCAAGCCCTGGAGCAGCTGCCGATAAAGAACGGCAAACTGAACATCTGGTAAAACCTTACGCCTTGTTAATAAAAACAACAATCGACCTAAAAGACTAATGAACATATTTGACCTGATAGTATTTCTGATCTTCACCGTCGGCACAATCCTCTTCGGATACATGTTCGGGCGCAAGAAGCAGAGCAGCGAGGAGTTTACACGCGGAGGAGGCAAGGTGCCCGGATGGGTTGTGGGCCTGTCCATCTTTGCCTCGTTCTGCAGCTCCATATCCTTCCTTGGCTATTGCTCGTCGGCATTCAGCGGCAACTGGAACGCCTTTGTGTTCACCATGTCCATCCTGCCTGCCGGCCTGCTTGCCATGAAATATTTCGTGCCGTTCTACCGGTCGCTCGGCAGCATCAGCGCCTACAGCTACTTTGAGGAGCGGTTCGGACGGTGGGCGCGCATGTATGCATCCACTTTCTACCTGTTCACCCAGGTGTGCCGCTCGGGCGCGATACTCTATCTTCTTGCCGTCCCCATGAACGTGCTTATGGGCTGGAGCATCCCGATGGTGGTGACATTCACCGGACTCGGAATTATTCTGTACAGCCAGAAAGGCGGTTTGAAATCGGTGATATGGACCGAGGCGATACAGGGCGCCATACTCATCATCGGAGCCGTGGTGTGCCTCATCGTGCTGCTCACCGGCATGCCCGAGGGGCCGTCGCAGGCATTCCGCATCTGCCTCGACAACGAGAAGTTCTCGCTCGGCAGCTTCGACGGCTCGCTGGTTGAGAGCACTTTCTGGGTGTGCCTTATTTACGGAATGTTCACCAACCTCAACAACTTCGCCATCGACCAGAGCTACACCCAGCGCTATTGCGCAGCCCCCAGCCTTGGCGAGGCCCGCAAGAGCGCATTCTGGGGGTCCATGCTCACCCTGCCCGTCAACGTTGTGCTGTTTCTCATCGGCTCGTGCCTGTTCGCGTTCTATCACGTCTACCCCGACCTGCTCCCCACCGACATCAAGAGCGACTATGTGTTCCCCTATTTCATAATAAATGAACTGCCCGTGGGGCTTGTGGGACTTCTCATAGCCTCGATATTCTGCGCCGGCATGAGCACCGTGGCAACTGGAGTGACGTCATCGGGCACCATCGTTATGACCGACTTCTACTCCTACCTGCGCCCCCAAGCCAGCGACGAGAGCAAGGTTGTGGTGCTG
>JAGAPI010000224.1 GCA_017623335.1 Prevotella sp. | reverse complement strand
ATTCATGATTCAGTTTCTCAACATCGCCGGCACAGGTCCCATCTTCGGAGCCATCATGGGCGCAAAGTTCGGTCCCGTGGCATATCTGTGGATTGTGTTCGGCTGCATCTTCGCCGGAGCCATGCACGACTATATGAGCGGTATGCTTAGCCTGCGTAACGGCGGTGCCGGACTGCCCGAGCTCATCGGCAAGTTCCTCGGTCAGGGCACCAAGAAGGTGATGCTCGTGTTCACCGTCTTTCTGCTCATCATGGTTGGCGCAGTGTTCGTGTCGAGTCCGGCAGGAATCTTGAAGGACATCTGGGGCAGCGGCACCATGTGGATAATCGTGATATTCATCTATTATATCATCGCCACGATGCTGCCCGTCGACAAGATTATAGGAAAGATTTACCCGCTCTTCGCTTTCTCGCTGCTGTTCATGGCGTTTGCCCTGATGATAATGCTGTTTGTCAAGATGCCCGACGTGCCTGAGCTGTGGAGCGATTTCGGCAATCTCGGAGCAGCCACCCATCCCGACACATTCAAGGACAGCATCTTCCCCGCCCTATTCATAACCATAGCCTGCGGAGCCATCAGCGGCTTCCACGCCACACAGTCGCCACTCATGGCGCGCTGCATGGAGAGCGAGAAGATGGGGCGTCCTATATTCTACGGAGCAATGATAACCGAGGGAATAGTGGCACTCATCTGGGCAACCGTATCGGCATACTTCTTCTATGGCAATCCTGCGCCAGGTTACGAGATTCTGGCGGCAGTGGCTCCCGACGGCTACTCAACGGCAGCCCCTTCGGTGGTCAACATCATCTGCAAGGAGTGGCTCGGAGTGGCAGGCGGCATACTGGCACTGCTTGGCGTGGTGGCAGCCCCGATAACCAGCGGCGACACGGCCCTGCGCTCTGCCCGACTCATCATCGCTGAGTTTCTCGGCATGGAGCAGAAGAGCCTTCGCAAGCGTCTCTACATCTGCGTGCCGCTGTTTGGCGCCACCGTTGCGCTGCTGCTCTGGCAGATAAACAACAAGGATGGCTTCAACGTGCTGTGGCAGTATTTCGGATGGGCAAACCAGGCGCTCTCGGTGTTCACCCTGTGGGCGCTCACCGTATATCTTGTGCGCGAGAAGAAGCCCTATATCATCACACTCATCCCGGCACTGTTTATGACCACAGTCTGCTCCACATTCATCTTTGTGAGCAAGCAGGCGCTCAACCTGCCGCCAGCCACGGGATATTCGCTTGGAGTGGTTTGCCTTGTGGTGGCGATAATATGGTTCTGCCTTTGGAAAAAGCGCAACTAAAATATTAGTCTTACCCCTCCTACAACTCTTACCTCTCCTACAGTTCCTACCCCTCTTACAAGAAAAAACAATGCAAAAAATAATATCAATACACGGCGGCGTGGTGAGAATGCCCGAATGGCGCATGGCGCAGCCCGTTGACTTTGAGGCTCTCGACGGCGAGCACATAGCCATCGTTGGTCCCAACGGCGGCGGAAAGACTATGCTTGTGGATATCATCACCTGCAAGCATCCGCTGCTGATGCACGACCCTGAATACGACTTTGCGCCAAGCACAGCAAAGATGGTGTCGGAAAACATACGTTACATAGCTTTCCGCGACTCCTACGGAGACAGCGACGGCACATACTACCTGCAGCAGCGGTGGAATCAGGCGGAGATTGACGACAACACTCCAGTGGTGGGCGACATACTGGAGCACATCTACGCCATAAGCGGCGACGACACCCCTGAGCGCAGGGCGTGGCAAAAGCATCTCTACGAGTTTTTCCACATGGAGCATCTGCTCGACAAATACATAATACTTCTGTCGAGCGGCGAGCTGCGCAAACTGCAGCTGATAAAGGTGCTATTAGGCAATCCGAGGGTGCTGATAATGGACAATCCCTTCATTGGACTGGATGCCGGCACACGTGACCAGCTGCGTGACATCCTCGCCATGCTGAGCCGCGAGCGCTCACTGCAGATAATGCTGGTGCTGAGCAAGACCGACGACATACCGCCGTTCATCACCCACGTGGTGGAGGTGAAAGACATGGTTGTCGGCAAAAAGGTGACGCTTGAGGAATATCTCAAGACCCGTCCGCAGCGTCCGCAGCGAGTGCTAAGCCCCGAGACTGT
>JAGAPI010000223.1 GCA_017623335.1 Prevotella sp. | reverse complement strand
CTACACACTATTTGCCGACAGACAGTTGGGATGAACATAATGCAGCCTTGTATGAGGCTCGCGACACCGATCGTTTCTATGTGTTGTATAGTCCTGACACGATGCCGATAGCAATAGATTTGGAGTCAAGATTCTCAGAGGGAGCAGTGGGGTGCCTGCAGATTTCAGATTACAGAAACTTTGCTCACGGACGTTTCAACTGGTTCTCGCGCCGCAAGGGGCAGACGGCCGTGATAGCTCTCATATCACCTGAGTGCATGAAAACCGCAGAAGGTATCCTATGTGAACTTCCTGTTGAAATCCCTGTGATGAGAATGGAGACCGCAAGCTCTGGTTGTCAAGGACTGTTGGAACTGTTGCTTAAAAGCATGTATATGGCTAAAGCACTTGGAGAAAGATGGGGGCTTGACATAGGAGCACCAAAGGTTGACGATTTCGGAAGACGTATTCACAGCAAGGATTTTGTATAATATATATATAAAGGTGGAATTATTCCAAAGTTGTTTGCGGTTTTTGTGATAGAAAAGGTTACTTCTTCTGCTCTCTTATCATAAAGAGATAAATAACCTGCAAATTTTATAAGGATGACAGTGGTGGCGGTGTTTTGTTGGATGTAAAAAGGAGAACGAATCAGATAACACCTTAAATCTAATAAGAGAAAAAACACATGTATGGATAAAATCCTCAAAGGATGGTAAGACGGTTTTGTCTTATCATCCTTTATTGCTCAGACGGGTATGATTATGCTGGGTGATGCCTACAGCCAGCCGTTGTCGCGATACCATTTCATGGCAATCTTCACGCCGCGTTCCAAATTGTACTGAGGACGGTATCCCAGCTCCTTGATGGCTGGAGATATGTCGCAGCGCCAGTTGCGCTGACGCATGATGTTGTATTTGTCGTTGTTGAGGGCGCTCACCTTTCCCGTGATTTTTCCCATTCGGTCGCCGATGACGGTGATGATGCGGAGCAGCCAGATAGGAGCCTTTATGCGCAGGAGCCAGGGATTGCCGAGCTCTCGGCGGATGAGGTCGCTGAATGCGCGCGAGGAGTAGACGTTGCCGTCGCTGATGAAGTATTTTCTGCCAGGCATGCCCTTTTCCATTGCAAGGAATACCGCCTGAACAACGTCGAGTACAAACACGAAGGTAAGGTCTTGGGGCTTGTAGCCCACGGCGAAGTCGGTGTGCGACTTTATGCTCTTTGCCATCATGAAATAGTCGCGCTCGCGCGGACCGTAAACGCCTGTGGGGCGCAGCACCACAAACGGGAAACCGCTGAGGCTGTCGAGATATTGCTCGCTCAGGAGCTTGCTCTTGCCGTAGGCGGTGTTGGGGCGCGGCGTGTCGGTGTCGAGAATTTCGGTGTAGGGCTGCTGCTCTCTCACGGGACCGTAGACGCTGAGGCTGCTCAGGTCCACAAACTTCTTAAGCGGCATGCCGAGCTGGATGAGCGCCGACACAAGGTTTTTGGTGCCATCGGTGTTGATGCGGTAGAAGTCCTCAGGATTTATGCACTTCGTCACTCCGGCAGCGTGCACCACATAGTGCAGCTTCATGCCCGAGAGCTGGCGCACAAGGTCGTCCTTCGACGAGAGGTTGAGCTCTATGAAGTTTATGCGCTTGTCGGTGAGATAGGCTCTGCTGCTCGAACGGCGCACAGCCGCCCACACGTTCATGCCGCTGCGGAGCGCCTCCTCCACGATGTAGCTGCCGATGAAGCCCGAGGCTCCGGTTATCAGTATGTTTTGGTTGGTCATGTTTAAATGAAGAGTGAAGAATGAAGAATTTTCGTGCAAACCGAATGGAGAGCTGAGTTTGCTCAAGCTATCCTGAGGTGTAGCCGAAAATCAACGAAGTTAATGAAGAATCTTTTTGGGGGCTCGGTTGATCTCAATATCTTTTTATCGGCTCCAGTGCTATATTTTCTATTCTCTTTCCCAAATAATCGCCTCGCCGGCTTCCAGTGAGCGCTTCACGTCTATCAGCCTCTGGTTGGCGCTGCCGCGAAACAGCAGGTCCGGGTCTTTCTGCTCCTCGATGAACGGACCGTCCACCAGCACGTCGATGCTGTTGAGTAGGCGGTGGGGCTGTTCCTCTACGAGCAGCTGCTCGTAGAGGAATCCAGTGTAGCACCAGATGTTTTTATCAGTCTCTCGCTTGATTGCCTCCGCCAGTTCTGCGAAGCCTTCAGCCTGATACAGTGGGTCGCCGCCGGTGAAGGTCACGTTGGCAAATGGGTCTGCCTTTATCACCGCCATAATCTCGTCGGTGGTCATGTCACTGCCGGCTTTCTCGTCCCATGTCTGCTGATTGTGGCAGCCGGGACAGTGGTGGTGGCAACCAGCACAGTAGATGGCTGTCCGGAAACCGGGGCCATCTACCATGGTGTCTTCAAGAATCTTTATTATTCTTAGCATGTTTCTTAGTCTTCAACGTCGGTGTGTGTCACTCGGTCGTTAAGCTCTGCCAGCTTGCCGTTGTTCCAGCGGTCTGTGGTGCCTACGAGGTATCCCGTGATGCGCTGCAGACGGTCTATGTGCTTGCTGTGGCAGCGTGGGCACTCCTCCAGTTCGGCATCGGCGTTTTCATAGCCGCAGTCCATGCAGCGGTTGCGGTTGTGGTTCACTGAGCCGTAGCCGATGTTGAGCTGGTTCATCATGTCCACCACGTTCATTATCACCTCAGGGTTGTGTGTGGCGTCACCGTCCATCTCCACATAGAAGATGTGGCCGCCGCGGGTAAGGTCGTGGTATGGAGCCTCTACCTCAGCCTTATGGCGTGCCGAGCACTTGTAGTACACAGGCACGTGGTTGGAGTTGGTGTAGTAGTCGCGGTCAGTGATTCCTGGAATCTTGCCGAACTCTTTCTGGTCCTTCTTCGTGAACTTGCCCGACAGTCCCTCGGCAGGCGTTGCCAGCACAGAATAGTTGTGATGGTACTGCTCGCAGAAGTCGTTCACACGGTCGCGCATGTAAGTGATAATCTTCAGACCCAGCTTCTGGCTTTCCTCACTCTCGCCGTGGTGCTTGCCTGTGAGTGCCACAAGACATTCTGCCAGTCCTATGAAGCCTATACCGAGCGTTCCCTGATTGATTACCGGCTCAATGGTGTCGTTGTCTTTCAGCTTCTCGCAGCCAATCCATAGTGAGCGCATGAGCAGCGGGAACTGCTTTGCCACGGCTGTCTTTTGGAACTCAAAACGCTCGTGCAGCTGTTTTGCTGTGAGCTCAAGCATGCCGTCAAGCTTGCTGAAGAACAGTGCTATGCGCTCGTCCTTGTCCTCAACTTTCATACACTCTATGGCGAGCTTTACGATGTTGATTGTAGAGAAAGAGATGTTTCCGCGGCCAACCGATGTCTTTGTGCCGAAGCGGTTCTCGAACACACGTGTGCGGCAGCCCATGGTGGCGCACTCATAAAGGTAGCGCTTGGGGTCGTCGGCGCGCCAGTCTTCGTGATAGTTGAAGGTGGCGTCGAGATTGATGAAGTTGGGGAAGAAGCGGCGTGCCGTCACCTTGCAGGCGAGCTTGTATAGGTCATAGTTGCGGTCGGTGGGCAGATAGCTCACTCCGCGCTTCTTTTTCCATATTTGGATTGGGAAGATTGCCGTCTCGCCGTCGCCCACTCCGTCGTATGTTGATTTCAGCAGCTCGCGTATGATGCAGCGCCCCTCTGCCGATGTATCGGTACCATAGTTGATTGACGAGAACACCACCTGGTTGCCGCCGCGGCTGTGGATGGTGTTCATGTTGTGTATGAACGCCTCCATCGACTGGTGTACGCGCGATACGGTCATGTTGATGGCGTGCTGCTTTATGCGGTTGTCGCCGGTCATCAGGATGGTGTCTTCATGGAGGTAGTCTTCTATTTCCGCATTGTAGAGATGGCTGTAGTCATCGCCGGTGAGAGCTTCGAGCTTCTTCACCTCTTCTATATATGATGTGCGCACGTATGGTGCCAAGTAGAAATCGAACGCTGGAATCGCCTGACCGCCGTGCATCTCGTTCTGTGCCGTCTCCATTGAGATGCAGCCTAAGATGCTCGCTGTCTCGATACGCTTTGCTGGGCGCGACGAACCATGACCTGCATAGAATCCGTGCTCAAGTATGTTGTCAAGAGGGTGTTGCACGCAGGTGAGCGACTTGGTGGGATAGTAGTCCTTGTCGTGGATGTGCAGATAGTTTTTCTCCACAGCCTCGCGGACCTCGTTCGACAGCAGATAGTCGTCCACAAAGGGTTTTGTGGTTTCGCTGGCAAACTTCATCATCATGCCGGCAGGGGTGTCGGCATTCATGTTGGCATTCTCGCGGGTGATGTCGTTTTTCTTGATGTTGATAATCTCAAGAAACATGTCGCGGGTCTTTGCCTTTCGGGCTATTGAGCGCTGCTTGCGGTATGCAATATATTTGCGCGCCACGTCCTTGCGGGCACTCTTCATGAGCTCTATTTCGATGAGGTCTTGAATGTCCTCCACGGTCATCTGGCTCTTGCCTTTCATTACTACATGGTCGGTGATGCGGTTAATCAGTTTCTGATCCTCGCCCATTTCTGTCTGGAGCATCGCCTTCCTGATTGCTGCGGCAATCTTGTCCTCGTTGAATCCCACAATGCGTCCGTCTCTTTTTACTACTGTCAGTACCATAAAGTTGTCTGTATTTTAATGTTAATTGGTTGCTAAATAGTTGATTACGTTTTTCGAAAAATTAAAAAGTTGTCCGTTTTGGAAAACTTTGTCCTTGTTTCTGTTTGCAAAGTTACACAAAATGTTTCGTTCCTGCAAATATTTAAGTAAGTATTTTTAGTTAATTTCTGTTGCATTTTCAGGCGTGTGTTCAACTGCTTTTACAGTGTTCTTGCATAATTGTTTGTATGTTAGTTTATTATTCCAAAAAAATATATTACCTTTGCAAACGGATAATTTTTTCGTGCTGAAAACAGGTTGAATTTTGCAATATGACAAGTGACAAAACGGAACTTTACAGGCAGTGTTTTGTTCCCGACAAGGCTACTGCTGAGTTTATAGCAACGTACCGCAATTACGATGTGCGGATGCTGGCGTTTAAGCGTGCGGACGGCGTGGACATGCCGCTGGCATTAGAGCAGATTGCGGGCTATCAGAAGGCGCGCCGCAAGTTGCCGCAGTGGAGTGGGGTGGAGGGCATGCTTTTTCCGCCGTCGTTGTCCATGGAGCAGTGTTCCAGCGAGCAGACCGCCCTTTATAAGGTTTCGCTGCTCGCTTCCTGTTCCGCCAGATCTGCTGGAGGCTCCTGTCATCCTGCCGCCTGTTCCGGCAGCTTTGCCGACCTTACCGGGGGCTTTGGAGTGGATTTCTCCTATCTTGCCGCCCGTTTTGCCAAGGCAACGTATATTGAGCGCAATCCAAAGCTGTGTGCCATCGCCCGCCACAACTTCGCCCTGTTGGGTCTGACTCATGCCGAGGTGGTGTGTGGCGACAGTGTGGAGTGCCTGCGCAACCTGGCTCCTGTTGATGTAATCTATCTCGACCCGGCGCGGCGCGACGCTAACGGCGGGCGCACCTTTGCCATTGCCGACTGCACTCCCGACGCCGTTGCTCTTCTGCCGCTGTTGCTTGAAAAGGCAGAGACGGTCATGATAAAGCTGTCGCCCATGATCGACTGGCACAAGGCGGTGACAGATTTCTGCGGACACGTGGCTGAGGTTCACATCGTGGCTGTGGATAATGAGTGCAAGGAACTGCTGCTTATACTCCGTCGTGACACCACCGAATGTCCCAAGGTGGTGTGTGTTAACAATGGCTGCGTGTTTTCGCCTACTCCCTATATATATATAATAAGGTGTAGCGCTCCTTCGGTTGATTTCAGTCAGTTGCACGGTTTCCTGCTTGTGCCCAATGCTGCAATCATGAAGGCAGGATGTTTTGCTCAGGTTGCCGAGGCTTTCAGTGTGGCGCAGATTTCCGACAACAGCCATCTTTTTGTGGCTGATGCTCCAGTGGAGGGGTTCCCCGGCTCAACATACCGAATAGATACCGTGACCACCATGAACAAGAAAGAGCTGAAAGCGACTATTGGCGGCATTAAGAAGGCAAACATCGCAGTGCGTAACTTTCCGCTTACGGTTGCCGAGCTGCGCAAACGCCTGAAAATAAACGATGGTGGCAATATTTTCATATTTGCCACCACCCTGTGCGACGGTTCGCACGTGCTTATTGTATGCAGTCCGCTTTAAATAGGTATGCGGTGTTCTTTAAATGCGTTTTTTGTAATCATCGTTAAGCCATATATTAAGCTGTATTAACGATGGCACCAGAATCAGCAGCGAGAAGCACACTGCCAGCAGGGCGTTGGAGCCGAACAGCTCGGTGAGCTTCGCATCTGGGTTTTTCACAGCAAATGCCACAGCAAACGCCACTGAGTTGTTTATCCAGTGGAACACCATTCCCGGCATGATGCTTCCTGTGCGGTAATACATCCAGCCGAGCAGCAGTCCTGTAACGAAGGTGTATGGCATTTGTGCCGGATTGAAATGGGCGATGGAGAACACCAGTGCCGATATTGTAATCAT
>JAGAPI010000222.1 GCA_017623335.1 Prevotella sp. | reverse complement strand
GGAGGCTTGGCCGGGCGACATCGTTGGTCTGCCCGACAACGGAATATTCAAGATTGGCGACACGCTCACCGAGGGAGAGCAGCTGCACTTCCGCGGTCTGCCGAGCTTCTCGCCCGAGATGTTCAAATACATTGAGAACGACGACCCGATGAAGGCAAAGCAGCTGCAGAAGGGCATCGACCAGCTCATGGACGAAGGTGTGGCACAGATGTTTGTCAACCAGTTCAACGGCCGCAAGATTATCGGCACAGTGGGACAGCTGCAGTTTGAGGTTATCCAGTACCGTTTGGAAAACGAATACAACGCCAAGTGCCGCTGGGAGCCGATACACCTCTACAAGGCATGCTGGATAGAGAGCGACGACGAAGCCGAACTTGACAGTTTCAAGAAGCGCAAATACCAGTACATGGCTAAGGACAAGGACGGACGCGACGTGTTCCTTGCCGACAGCGGCTATGTGTTGTCAATGGCGCAGGAAGACTTCAAGCACATAAAGTTCCATTTCACAAGTGAATTCTGATATAATTCATAATGCATAATTCATAATGCATAATTATTTGCAACCCCGATGAATCAAATTGCAGCAATTATGAATTATGAATTAAAGAATCAAAGCGCAGCAATTATGAATTATGAATTAAAAATTATGAATTAAAGAAAATGACACAACAGGAAGACATAAAAAATGCAGTGGAAGTGCTGCGCAAGGGAGGAGTGATACTCTACCCCACCGACACGGTATGGGGAATAGGCTGCGACGCAACAAACGCCGAGGCAGTGGCACGGGTGTATAAGATAAAGCAGAGAGACGACTCGAAGGCACTGATTTGCCTCGTGGACAGCGACGGCCGCCTGCAGCGCTATGTGCGCCAGGTGCCAGAGGTGGCATGGCAGCTGCTCGACTGCGCCGACAAGCCAACTACCGTAATCCTCGACGGAGCGGTAAACTTAGCGGAAAACCTCATTGCCGACGACGGTTCGATAGCCCTGCGCATCACAAAAGAGGCATTCTCTAAAGAGCTGTGCTACCGTTTCCAGAAAGCAATAGTATCCACATCGGCAAACATCAGCGGAAAGCCCACGGCACAGAACTACCGCGACATCGCGCCCGAGATAATCGAGGCGGTGGACTATGTTTGCTTCACCCGCCGTCAGGAGCATCTTCCCCACAAGCCGTCGAGCATCATCAAGCTTGGAATGGGCGGCGAAGTGGAAATAATAAGAAAATAGTAAATGATAGAACGATTTTTTGAATGGCGCAAAGCCAACGTCAGCGACAAGGTGTTCTTCGTAATCCTTGCGCTCATCATCGGCTTTTTCTCAGCCGTGGCGGCATACGTGCTCCACGGCTTGATACACCTTATCCAAACGCTGCTCACCAGCTCGTTTGCAAAGGGCAGCGCCAACGTGCTGTATCTTGTGTTCCCCGTGGTGGGCATCTACATCACCTCGCTCTTTGTGCGCTACGTGGTGAAGGACAACATAAGCCACGGCATCACGCGAATACTCTACGCCATCAGCAGCAACAAGAGCAGGCTGAAAGCACACAACTGCTGGTCGTCGGTGATAGCGTCCGCCATCACCATCGGTTTTGGCGGCTCGGTGGGAGCCGAGGCTCCTATCGTGCTCACGGGCAGCGCCATCGGCAGCAACTTGGGCCGTGTGTTACGTCTCGACAACAAACAGCTGATGATGCTTGTGGGCTGCGGTGCGGCAGGAGCCATCGCCGGCATATTCAAGGCACCTATAGCCGGACTGGTGTTCACGCTTGAGGTGCTGATGATTAACCTGACCATGGCGTCGCTTCTGCCAATCCTCGTGTCGTGCGTCACCGCCACGTGCTTCACCTACATCTTCAGCGGCGACACTGCCCTGTTTGCATTCCACCTCGATTCCTACTGGGGACTCGACCGCGTGCCCGGCTACGTGCTCCTTGGCGTTGCCTGCGGACTGATAAGCCTTTATTTCATCCGCATGATGGGTGTGTGCGAGGGATTTTTCCAGCGATTTGCCGACCGCCCCTACGTTAAGCTGGCGGCAGGCGGTCTGGTGCTCAGCTCGCTGATATTCCTCTTCCCGTCGCTCTACGGCGAGGGCTATCACGACATAAACATACTGCTCAACGGCAGCACACAGACCGACTGGAGCTCGGTGATGAACCGCTCGCTCTTTGCCGACAGCACATCGCTGCTGCTCATCTACATCGCCCTGGTAATCCTCACCAAGGTTGTGGCAACATCAGCCACCAACGGTGCGGGCGGCTGCGGCGGT
>JAGAPI010000221.1 GCA_017623335.1 Prevotella sp. | reverse complement strand
ATACGGCTTCCGACTGCCTGCCGCCTTCGACAACCGTCCGCTGAGGTTTGAGGAATTTGAGGCAATGACCGATCAGGTGATTTATGTCAGTGCAACGCCTGCCGACTATGAGCTGGAGCAGAGCGAGGGCGTGGTGGTGGAGCAGGTGATACGCCCCACAGGACTGCTTGACCCCGAGATTGAGGTGCGCCCGAGCGAGAACCAGATTGACGACCTGCTCTATGAGATTCAACAGCGCATAGACAGCGACGAGCGCGTGCTCATAACCACTCTTACCAAACGCATGGCGGAGGAGCTGAGCGAATATCTGCTCAACCATGAAATCCCCACAGCCTATATCCACAGCGATGTAGCTACGCTCGACCGCATAAAGATTCTGGAGGACCTGCGCCGCGGAGAATATAAGGTGCTTGTTGGAGTGAACCTCCTGCGTGAGGGTCTCGACCTGCCCGAGGTGTCGCTCGTTGCCATCCTCGATGCCGACAAGGAGGGATTTCTGCGCAGTCACCGCAGTCTGACGCAGACTGCCGGGCGTGCCGCCCGCAACGTGAACGGCAAGGTGATAATGTATGCCGACAACATAACCCAAAGCATGCAGCTGACCATCGACGAGACCCTGCGCCGCCGTATGAAGCAGATGAAATACAACGAGGAACACGGCATAACGCCAAAACAGATTAAGAAAAACCTACAAGGCAGCATACTGCGTGCCGAGACCGGCGCCGCCTCCGCCGCAAAAGACACTGCCGCCAAGCAGCCCAAGGCTTACTCGGGACCAACAGAGAACGGGGCGGTGTTTGCCGCCGACCCGATACTGCGCAACATGACCGACGAGCAGCTGAAAAAATCAATCGCAGAAACAACAAGATTAATGAAAAAAGCCGCCAAGGAAATGGACTTTCTTCAAGCAGCACAGTATCGCGACGAAATTATCCGCCTGCAAAACTATATGGACCAAAATCTGCTCTAAATTCACATTTACGAAATACTTAAACAGTCCTGCCAAGGGATGATAATCACTCCCAAATAACGCAGAACCTTTTTTCTGAAACTTTTTGCCAAGATGTCAATGTATCTGCCAAGATGTCAGTTAAGAGAAGTTTGGCATGGTTTTGGCATTCATCCTTTTCGGTTGCAAAACAAAAAAGCGGCCTATATAAATATAATTAAGGTATAAACAACAAAAAATAAAAGCAATTATGAACATTAAACCATTAGCAGACCGTGTGCTGGTATTGCCGGCAGCGGCTGAAGAGAAAATCGGAGGTATTATCATTCCTGATACAGCTAAGGAGAAGCCTCTGCGTGGCATAATCAAGGCAGCCGGCAACGGTACAAAGGACGAGGAGATGATACTGAAGGAGGGCGATGAGGTGCTCTACGGAAAGTATTCGGGCACAGAGATTGAGCTTGAGGGCACAAAGTATCTCATGATGCGCCAAAGCGACGTGCTTGCAGTGATTGAGAAATAAACTGCACACAGGGTTTACAGATTGATAAATAATTGAAAAAAGATTAAGAAAGGACATACGACAATGGCTAAAGAATTGAAATTTAATATGGAAGCCCGCGACTTGATGAAGCAGGGCGTTGACCAGCTTGCCAACGCTGTGAAGGTGACACTTGGTCCTAAGGGACGCAACGTGATTATCGAGAAGAAGTTTGGCGCACCGCAGATTACCAAGGACGGTGTCACAGTGGCTAAGGAGGTGGAGCTTGAGGACCACTTCGAGAACACCGGAGCACAGCTGGTGAAGAGCGTTGCCAGCAAGACCGGCGACGATGCAGGCGACGGAACAACAACCGCAACCATCCTGGCACAGGCTATCGTGAGCGTTGGATTGAAGAACGTTACGGCAGGCGCTAACCCGATGGACCTGAAGCGCGGTATCGACAAGGCAGTGGCTGCCGTTGTGGAGTATATCAAGAACTCTGCCGAGAAGGTTGACGACAACTACGACAAGATTGAGCAGGTGGCAACAGTGTCAGCCAACAACGACCCGGAGATTGGTAAGCTCATTGCCGACGCCATGCGCAAAGTGAGCAAGGACGGTGTCATCACCATAGAGGAGAGCAAGAGCCGCGACACCTACATCAACGTGGTGGAGGGCATGCAGTTCGACCGCGGCTATCTGTCGGGCTACTTCGTTACCGACACTGAGAAGATGGAGTGCGTGATGGACAACCCGTACATTCTGCTCTACGACAAGAAGATAAGCAACATCAAGGAGTTTCTGCCCATCCTGCAGCCGGCTGCCGAGAGTGGACGTCCGCTGCTGGTAATTGCCGAGGACGTAGACTCTGAGGCTCTGACAACACTCGTTGTAAACCGTCTGCGCGGCGGTTTGAAGATTTGCGCAGTCAAGGCTCCCGGCTTCGGCGACCCTCGCAAGGCAATGCTTGAGGACATCGCTACCCTTACTGGCGGTCTCGTGATAAGCGAGGAGAAGGGCCTGAAGCTTGAGCAGGCTACTCTCGACATGCTCGGAACATGCGAGAAGGTGAACGTGACAAAGGACAACACAACTATCGTGAACGGTGCCGGCGACAAGCAGCTCATTGCCGACCGTGTGCAGGCAATCAAGAACGAGATTGCAGCATCTACAAGCTCTTACGACAAAGAGAAGCTGCAGGAGCGTCTGGCAAAGATGGCAGGCGGCGTGGCTGTGCTCTATGTAGGTGCCAACAGCGAGGTTGAGATGAAGGAGAAGAAGGACCGTGTTGACGATGCTCTCTGCGCTACACGTGCAGCCATCGAGGAAGGTGTTGTTGCCGGCGGCGGTACGACATATATCCGCGCTCTCTCTGCACTGAAGGATGTAAAGGGTGTAAATGCCGACGAGCAGACTGGTATCAACATCGTAGAGCGTGCCATTGAGGAGCCTCTGCGTCAGATTGTAACCAACGCTGGCGGCGAGGGTGCCGTGGTGGTGCAGAAGGTTCGCGAGGGCGAAGGTGACTTCGGTTACAACGCACGCACCGATGTTTACGAGGATATGCGCAAGGCTGGTGTAATCGATCCTGCAAAGGTGAGCCGCGTGGCTCTTGAGAACGCTGCCTCTATCGCAGGTTTGTTCCTCACCACCGAGTGCCTCATCGTTGACAAGAAGGAGGATGCTCCAGCTATGCCGATGGGCGGCGCTCCAGGCATGGGCGGCATGATGTAAAAAAGCATAAAGGCATAAAAAAAAGTAGAAGGTGTGTCAAAAGCAACCTTCTACTTTTTTTAATGTCATTAGATTGTCATTTCACTCTCCTTATAAACGTCACCTCATCGGGCAACTTCAGCCACTTGCCCTTATTGGGCACCTTAAGGGTGCTTCCCTTTATCTGTTTCAACACGTATGTAGTGTCATTTTTCACTGTAAGCGTTGCTGTCAGATCCTCACTGCCCGTGTCATTAATCAGCACAATCTCCGCATGCCTGTCATTTTTAACCTTGCTGGAGGTAATCATCCATGAATAACTGTTATGACGCTTGCCGAGAAAGCCCGGCAGCTCACCATACAGCTCATGCCCTGGCACAGTCACCGAATTGTCATAAAAATCTATATTCATGTATATGTCATACACATTATTATATATATATGCCTTGAAAGGACTCCCGGCAGAGCCGTGATTGTTCTGCGCTCCGGCAGCAGGAGAAAACAGAAAACTTAACAACAAAAACAAATTTTTCATATCCTAAATTTTAATAAATTCGGTGCAAAGTTACTAATTATAAATCATTTTTTTGCTGTTTTTTTGAAATTTATAAGCTTTTTTATTTGTTATGTGTAAAATTTATATTATCTTTGCGCCCACAATATTGTATTTATGGTAAAAAGAATGTTATTCCCTGACTATATTTTTGAGTCAAGCTGGGAGGTTTGTAATAAAGTTGGCGGTATTTACACCGTATTGTCTACTAGAGCGAAGACACTGCAGGAGACCATGGGCGACCGTTTGATATTCATAGGTCCTGACTTCTGGAAAGATGTGACTTGCCCATATTTTAAAGAGGATAAGCGTCTTTTTGAAGACTGGCGTGAGGAAGCTGTTGCCGTAGGGCTGCATGTGCGCACAGGAAGATGGACAATACCAGGTGAACCAGTGGCAATACTTGTGGACTTTACCCCATACTTTGAGAATAAGAATGAAATTTATGGATGGATGTGGCAGTCATACGGAGTAGACAGCCTCCATGCATACGGTGATTATGACGAGGCCTCGATGTTCTCTTATGCAGCCGCTCTGGTTGTGATGAGTTTCTACGAGCATTATCTTGATACAAGCCAGAAAGTGATATACCACGCCAACGAGTGGATGACAGGACTTGGCGCGCTGTATCTAAACAAGATGCTGCCCGAGATAGCCACAGTGTTCACAACTCACGCCACGAGCATAGGCCGCTCGATTGCCGGCAACATGAAGCCGCTCTACGACTATCTGTTTGCATACAATGGCGACCAGATGGCAATGGAGCTGAACATGCAGAGCAAGCACTCGATAGAGAAGCAGACAGCCATGCACGTTGACTGCTTCACAACAGTGAGCGAAATCACCGACAACGAGTGCAGGGAACTGCTCGACAAGCCTGCCGACGTGGTGCTGCCCAACGGTTTCGACAACAGCTTTGTTCCCAACGGTCAGCTGTTCTCACGCAAGCGCAGAGTGGCGCGCCGTCGTCTGTTGAGTGTGGCTGGGGCATTGCTTGGCGAAAAGTTTGATGAAGAAAACACATTTATTATAAGCACAAGCGGACGCTATGAGTTCAGAAACAAGGGTATTGATGTGTTCATCGACTCTATGAACCGCCTGCGCAGTCACAATATAAACAAGAAGATTGTTGCTTTCATACAAGTTCCGGGATGGGTGGGCGAACCGCGCCATGACCTGCAGGAACGTATTGCAAGCAACGAGACATTCAACACTCCGCTTAACACTCCTGTCATCACCCATTGGCTGCACAACATGCACAACGACCAGGTGCTTGGAATGATGAACCATCTGGGTATGCACAACGACAGGAATGACAACGTGAAACTTATTTTCATGCCGTGCTATCTCGACGGCAAGGACGGCATAATGGACATGCCATACTATGACGTGATTCTGGCAAACGACCTGTGCGTCTATCCGTCCTACTATGAGCCGTGGGGCTACACTCCGCTTGAGGCTATCGCCTTCAAGGTGCCTTGCATCACAACAAATCTGGCAGGTTTTGGAATGTGGGTAAACCAGACTGTGGGTCACAACGGCGAGATTGAGGACGGCGTGATGGTGGTGAACCGCACCGACTACAACTATAATGAGGTGGTGGAACACATTGCCGAAGCCATAAGCGAGTATATAGGCAAGCCACAGACAGAAAAGGATGCCATACGCAAGAAAGCAGAAGCTCTGTCGAAGAAAGCGCTTTGGAGCGAGTTCATCACATATTATAAAGATGCCTACGACATTGCCTTGCAGAAATCGGAGGCACGAAAGAAACTCATAGCCCCGCAGCCGACAAAGAAAAAGGATGCTGAAACTAAAGGCAACGAAGAGAAGACTGTGGCAAAGAAAAAGAAGCCGGCGACGATGAGCAAGAAAAGGGCTGCAAGCAAGAGCAAGAAACAGTAGTAATATCATCATCTGGCAAAATTTTCGGAAATAAATATTAAAAACATAAATCAACACAATTATGAAAATTAAAGCTGATTACGTAAACACTCCTGTATGGAAGGAGATGTCGGTAAAGTCAAGCCTTCCTGAAGAGTTAAAGTGTCTCGACGAGATTGCACACAACCTTTGGTGGATTTGGAACTATCAGGCACGCGACATGTTCCGTGCGCTCGACCCTGTTCTCTACACTGAGGTGAAGCACAACCCTGTACTCCTGCTTGAGCGTCTGAGCTATGAGCGCAAGGAGGAGATTGTGAAGGATGCTGCCATCATGGCAACCATCAAGAGTGTCTACAACGACTT
>JAGAPI010000038.1 GCA_017623335.1 Prevotella sp. | reverse complement strand
GTCCGACCGCCCTTTTGGCAATGCAGTACTATGCACGGCATTGCCTGTTTATCACAAGGAATATGCCGAAGTGTGCTCTGCCATAATTCTGGATACGTTTAAGCAATGCAACGACTTGCGGCGTTTTGGAGCATGCGCCCCGGAACTGTGCTATATTGCCATGGGAAGATGCGAGCTTTATTTTGAATATCTGCTTAGTCCATGGGATTTTGCCGCGGCATCGCTTATTGTCACCGAGGCTGGCGGAGTAATCACATCAGCTGACGGCAGTAGCCTGAACTTCAATAAGCCAACAGGAATAGTGGCGGCAAACAATCTTGAGAATCACCGGAAAATGGTGGAGATTGTTACAGCCCACACGGTATGAAGAAAAATAAAAAAATCCGCAGAACCGAAGCATTACGGTTCCGCGGATTTTTATTTGGTTTTAGCTAATTTCTGTTTTGCAATTACAAACCGAGACTCTTCTTGATAGCCTCAATCTTGGCTGTGGCGTTCTCCATGCAGCGGTCGTAGCAGCCGGCACACTTGAACGACGGGTCCTTAACCTCCATGTAGAACTTGATCTTTGGCTCTGTGCCAGAAGGGCGAACGCTGATCTTTGTGCCGTCCTCGCAGAACCACTGCAGCACGTTGCTTGTGGTAGGCATGTCGAGCTTTGTCTTTGTGCCGTCGGCATGAGTAGCCTCCAGTGTCTGATAGTCTTTCCAGAGAGTGATGGTTGAACCGCCAAGCTCCTTTGGAGGATTGCTGCGGAAGTCTGCCATCATCTGCTTAATCTCGTCGGCACCGGTCTTGCCAGGCTTAACCACGTTCACGGTGAACTCGCGGCTGAAACCGTACTCGCGGTAAATCTCCATCAACAAATCATAGAGAGTCATGCCCTGATCCTTTGCCCATGCCGCAATCTCGCAGATGAGACAGATGGAAGCTGGAGCGTCCTTGTCGCGCACCTTGTCGTAAGGCAGGAATCCGAAGCTCTCCTCGCCGCCGCCGATATACTTCTGCTTACCCTCGCTGATGGCAATCTCGCGTGCAATCCACTTAAAGCCGGTGTAGCAGTCGCGCAGCTCCACGTTGTTCTTCTTTGCAATCTCTGCGATAACCTCGGTCGTTACGATGGTCTTCACGAGGAAGTCAGTAGGCTTGAGCTGTCCGAGCGCAATCTTGTTCTTTATGATATAATAGCAGAACATCATTGCAGTCTGATTACCGTTGATAATCACCCACTCGCCCTTCGGGTCGCGGCATACAATGGCAAGACGATCGGCATCGGGGTCGGTTGCCACCACAAGGTCGGCATTGAGCTTTGTTCCGAGCTTCATGCCAAGAGTCATTGCCTCAGCATTCTCTGGGTTAGGACTTACCACGGTTGGGAAGTTGCCGTCGACAACCATCTGCTCAGGCACCACGTTGATGTTCTGGAATCCCCAGCTGCGCAGACACAGAGGCACAATCACGCGACCTGTTCCGTGCATGGCGCTGTAAACGATGTTGAGATCCTTCTGGCGGTTGATTACCTCCTGGTCGATGAGCGCCTCTTTCACTGCTGTCATGTAGTCGTAGTCCATCTCACCGCCAATAATCTTGATAAGGTCAGGATTGCCCTCAAACTTCACATCGTCAATCTTCACCTTGTTCACTTCGTCGATGATACCTGTGTCGTGTGGAGCCAGCACCTGTGCGCCATCGTCCCAATAAGCCTTGTAGCCATTATACTCACGTGGGTTGTGGCTTGCCGTCACGTTCACACCTGCCTGTGCGCCAAGCTGACGTATGGCGAAGCTGATTTCAGGTGTAGGGCGAAGACTCTCGAAGAGATAAGCCTTGATGCCGTTGGCACTGAAAATATTTGCCACAGTCTCAGCAAACAGACGGCTGTTGTTGCGGCAGTCATGACCCACCACCACACTGAGGTCGTTGCGTCCCGGGAAAGCCTTGTTGATATAGTTGGCGAAGCCTTGTGTCGCCATGCCCACCACATACACGTTCATACGGTTTGAGCCTGCACCCATGATGCCGCGCAGACCGCCGGTGCCAAATTCCAAATCCTGATAGAAACAGTCAATGAGCTCTGTCTTATCCTCATTATTCAACATTGCCTCTACCTGCTTGCGTGTCTCCTCGTCGAATGCCGGCGAGAGCCACTGCTGTGCCTTTGCCTCACACTGGGCAATAAGTTCTGCTTTATTCTCCATAGTTTTTTATAGTTTTATTATTTGTTCTTGAATGTCTTGTTTTATGTTTTCGTAAATCTACGTTTGTAGTTTACAAAATTAGGCATTTTTTTTGAATATAACAAGAGAATGCTTTTCTTTTTATCTTTTTTAACCATAAATCAAAGGCTTTTCTCACATATTGTTTGGTAATTAATAAATATTTCGCTACCTTTGCCGTTAATATAGAGTATGCCATAATGCGGTAGACTATAGAAAATGAGCAAACAAGACACATATTCACATATATTGAAATACACCGGGCTGTTTGGCGGAGTGCAAGGGCTGAACATCCTTATAAATATAATAAGGAACAAACTGGTGGCAATGATTCTTGGACCTGACGGCATGGGACTGATGTCCCTATTTTCCGCCACGGTCAAGCTTATCAGCGACTCCACATCGCTGGGCATTCCCGTATCAGCAGTGAAAAATCTCTCTCATGACGAAGCGTACCGTGACCGGCAACACAAAGAGCGCACTGTGGCAATGGTACGCTCATGGAGTCTGCTCACCGGACTGGCAGGAATGTGGATAATGCTGCTGCTCTCTCCCCTGCTCAACAAATGGATATTCACATGGGGCGACCATACTCTGCACTTTGCACTGCTCTCACCGGCAATACTGTTTACGGCATTGGGCGGCGGCGAGCTGGCTATATTAAAAGGTATGCGCGAGCTGCGCAGGCTGGCACGAACATCGCTGCTCACCGTACTCGGACTGTTTGTATTCTCCGTGCCACTTTATTATGTATGGGGTGAGGCTGCCATCGTGCCGTCACTTGTACTGCTTGCCGTGCTGCAATGGGGCATTACTGTCAGGCTTACGTCAAGGCTCTTTCCGCTACGTTATTCCTTTTCAAAATCATCACTTGGCGAAGGAATGAGCATGGTGAGGCTTGGCATAGCATTCACCCTTGCAGGAATTATGAGCAGCGGTGCCGAGTTCGTGATACGCACTTTTCTCAACATCAACGCCGATTTGCCAACATTGGGGCTCTACAATGCCGGATATGTGATGACAATGACATACGCCGGAATGATATTCTCGGCAATGGAGACCGACTATTTTCCGCGCCTTTCAGCTATCCACGGCACAGGCAAAACACTCAACGACTGCGTAAACAAGCAAATTGAGGT
>JAGAPI010000220.1 GCA_017623335.1 Prevotella sp. | reverse complement strand
GTTTGGGCGGCGGTCGCGCTTCTTCTGGATGTGCTTCCTCGGTTTCCTGTTCGACATGACCCTTCACATGGTGCTGGGATTCGGCATCAACGAGGTGTATATCATGACCGCCCACTGGGCGTTTGTGGTGCCGATAGCCATTGGCTATGTGTTCTGCAACATGAAGGGTAGGGGACTGACGGCTCTCCGCACGCTTGTCACCGCTGTCACCCTGTTCCTGTTTGTATATAATGCACGGCTGCTTGCCGTTTATCTTGTGTAGGATGAGTAGGATATGGTAGGAGGATTAAGAGTAGTAGTATATGGTAGGAGAATTGGTGTCAGTGCTTGTGCCGGTGTATGGCGTTGAGAAATACATAGCCGAGTGTGCGAGGTCGCTGTTCAGCCAGACCTGGCAAAATATCGAGTATGTGTTTGTTGATGACTGTTCGCCCGACCGCAGTATCGAGGTGCTGCGTCAGGTCATTGCCGAATATCCTCACCGTGAGCAGCAGGTGCGTATTGTGCGCCAGGACCGCAACCGTGGGCTTGGTACTGCCCGCAAGCGTGCCGTGGAGGAAAGCAGCGGCGAATATCTGATGCACGTTGACAGCGACGACCGCATTACTCCTGATGCCGTGGAGAAACTTGTGGCTGCCGCAATGGAAACCTCTGCCGACATTGTCGATGGAGCATATTGTGAGTTTGACGACGACGGCTTGGTTACGGGCAATGCCGTGCTCCCGCCCCGCATCTCCAAGGAGCGGTATCTAAAGCGGATGCTTCTGCAAAACATCGTGAAGAACAACATCTGGGGGCGTCTTTACCGACGCAGCCTTTACACCGCCCACGCCGTCAACTCAATAGAGGGTGTTGACTACGGCGAGGATTTCGGCATTGTGCCGAGACTTATGCTTCATGCCAGCAGGACGTATATTGACGATGTGGTGTACCATTACCGCAACAGCAATGCGGCATCCTACACCCACCGCCGCACTCCCCGGCAGGACCATTCCTTGCTGATGGCAAATGCGGCTGTCTATCATCATTTCATCTGCAATGACGCTGAGCACCGTTACACCGCCCATCTCAACATGGGAATGGTTAACATCTATCGTTATGCACGCCGCAACGGCTTGCCTTTGGTTGATGTAGACAAGGCTCTCGGTCAGCCGCTATCGGGATTTGCGCCGCGGTTGTGCCGCAGGCTGTTCGGCAGCTGTATGCCTTTTGGTGCCTCTGACATTATTTACCGAATATTACGCAGGCTTTACATATAATGAAGAAAAAGGTATTTCATATCATTTCCCATTTCGACATGGGTGGGGCGGAACGTGTGGCTGTAAACATTGCACGCTCTAAGACTCCTGAGTTTGAATATCATATTGTTGAGGTGCTCAGGGCAAGGTCGCCGTTCACTGCAACGTTCATTGCCGAGATGCGCGAGGCTGGCATTGTGTATCACCGCGGTATCCTGCCCGATGTAAGGTTTCATTTTCTGTTTGAGCGTTTGGCTGCGCTGCTGTTTCCTCTGACGTTCCTCCTTACGTTTCTCCGCCACCGTCCTGCCGTGATTCATGCCCACACTGAGGCTGCCGACCTCTGTACATTCGCCTTTTTCACCTGTTTCCCGTGGCTTGCAGCGCGCTGCCGCATTGTCCGCACCATACATAACACAAGGCTGTGGACAGGACAGCTGGCAATAGGGCGCAGGGTTGAGCGCTTCTACCAGCACCATCATTCCAACGTGGCAATATCCTTGTCGGTGCAGGACAATTACCGTAAGGTGTATGGCGAGACGCCGCCTATAATATATAATGGTGTGGCGACCGTGTCGCAGGAGCCTTATCCAAATCTTGTTTCTGGCAAGGTGAACGTGCTGTTTGCCGGACGCTTCGACCCGCAAAAGGGAATATCCACGCTGATTGAGATTATCCGTGCCGTTAGCACCGACAGTCGCTACTTCTTCCATGTCATAGGCGACGGACCGCTGCGCGATGACCTTGTGAACGGTCTTAATGGACTTAGTAACGTGAGAATCACTCCGCCTGTGTTCGGACTCTCGCGCTATCTCTCATCATTCGACTATATGATTATGCCGTCGGAGTTCGAGGGGCTTAGCATCATGTCCATCGAGGCATCAATGGCTCGTCTGCCCAATATCATCAACAGTTGCCTTGGCTTAAAGGACACCCTGCCTGCCGACTGGCAGCTTGCCGCTAACGACAACCGCATAGATGATTACATCCACATCTTCCGCAATGTGCTGCCCACAGTGTCGCATAATTCACTTGCCGATGCCGCCTTTCTGTTTGCCACTGACCATTTCTCATTGCGAGGCATGCAGACGGCATACGAGGAAGTGTATTTGGGTATGTAAAAAGGTATGTTCCCAATAGGTTTTGCGTTATGGTTTTTCGCCTGTAAGCATGGCTGCCTTTTCTTCAAAATCTTCAGTAATGTCTTTAAGTTTTGGATTCCGGTTTTCTACAATAATACAAAGGAATAGCCCTTCACCCTCTATTTTTGCATGAGCCTTGCAGATGGTAAATTGTTCTTTCCCTGCATACTTTTCAAACCACGAGAGAAAAAGCCTGTTTCTATATTCTTCCCTGCCATCGCTCGTATCACACATATAAAGCATGACTTCAAGATTTGACCTGAAGAACTCTCTGATTATGGATAGAATAGTAGCTTCCACTTTCGGGTCATGCTGACTTTTCATCTCTTCTATTTTTCTGATGATAAGCTGATAGGTCGCACAGCCTCCCAGCACGATATCCTCCTTATTGAAACTTATGCTGTAGCGAACACCCAAATCGGTTTGGAACATGAATTCTTCTCCAGACAGCATCAGCTCGTATGGAGAGTGTTCAAGAATATGTTTTAAGGAAAATTTAATCATATCAGAATAACATTACCCATTATTCCTTCTTGTTTCCATTCCATAGCAGTTTTCTGTCTTGCCTTTTCCTTGTTTTCTTTCGCTTTTTTTATAGCTCTAAGCAATTCTTCCTTTGTCATTTTTGCCATAACTTTTTTCTTTACATTGGTTTTCTGCCTGCAAAGGTAGTGAAAAGTTTTCACAAATGAGTAAAAGAAAGCCATTTTCTTTCAATAAAAGTTTTATTAATGTGTTATTACACGTCTTTTTCTGCTGCACGATTACACGTTATATTTTTTGCAAGACGTGCTACACGTTGCACCCAATACCTCTGAAACGCCGATAAACACTGGGCTCATTGAGGGTGCAACGTCAGTAAAAACGTTGCACCAAACGTTATACCAAATGTTGCACCCTGCTATTTCTCCACTGCGTGCTCCGCACTGACACTGCTGCTCTTCGAGCACACACGGCTAACTTAGTGTGGAGTTACACTGTATCATCATACGATGATGAATGGCATCCTTTGGATGATACGGCTTGTTGGCGCATAGTGATAGGGCTAAAGCAAGCCGTGTGACCGCTTTAGCGGTTCCTGTCTACTGCCAGAGGCAGTGCAGCGTCAGCATGAATTGTCATGGCTGCAAGAAAGCAGTGTCAACCCGTAGGGTGCCGTGTCAGCTCGCAGAGCGCAGTGGATAAACATTTATCGCCAAAAGTGACGCAGAACCTCCACATCGTTATAAGGTCAATGTTAAAATACGTGTTAAATAGAAACTAATATCTGTTTTTTTAGTTGTTTAAGTATCTAAAGTAAATTATCTTTAACCTTGCCACTAATGTGATTAGAGCTCATCACCTTGGTGATTAGGTTGTAAACTGCGAGAATAGACGCGAAAACAAAGGAAATATGAAGAAAAACTCCACGTTGAGAATGTTTTATTTGCATAAGGTTAATAAATAACCAGAAGCCGTTTAGGTGTTAAGGGGGAAATAGGGAATTTTACCGTAAATTTCCCTATTTTATGCTTTGTACTGTTGCCTTTGCGTCGATAAAAATGCGTATTTACGCAAAAAAATCGGCGCTGAAGCCGTTTTATTGTTGAATTTATTTGGTGGGAAAGAAAAAAAAGACTACCTTTGCGTCGTAAAAAATGCGTATTTACGCAAAAAAATCGACGCTGGAGATGAAAATAGAAAGAAAAACGTATTTGCAGAAGCTTATCCGCAGCAAGCACAACGGAATGATAAAGGTTGTGACCGGCATACGCCGTTGTGGCAAATCCTATTTACTCTTCAACATCTTTCTTGAACATTTGAGGGAGTTGGGGATTGACGAGTCACATATCATTACCGTCGACTTGGAGGACAGGCACAATAAACACCTGTGCGACCCGGACAATCTGCTGGCATATATCGACAGCAAAATCATTGATGGCGACATGCACTACGTCATACTTGACGAGGTGCAGCGCGTAAAGGAGTTTGAAGATGTACTTAACAGCTATCTGAAGAAAAGCAATGTTGATGTGTATGTTACTGGCAGTAATTCAAAACTGCTGTCAAGTGACGTTATCACTGAGTTTCGTGGACGCGGACTGGAAATCAGGGTTCATCCGTTGAGTTTCCGCGAGTTTATTTCTGCTTATCAAGGTGAAAGCCGCGAAAAGGCGTTGCAGGAATTCATGACCTATGGCGGACTGCCGCAAGTTGTATCCATGCAGACAGCAGAGGAAAAAGAAGACTATCTGAAAACGCTGTTTGCCGGAACTTACCTGCGCGACATCAAGGAACGTTATAAGATTATGGGCGACTCCGACTTGGAAGAACTTTTAGACGTCATTGCCTCGGGCATAGGAGGACTTGTAAATCCAAGAAAATTGCAGGACACGTTCAAGACCGTGAAGCACAGCGACATCAGTCAAGACACAATCAAGCGCTATCTTGACATCATGCAGGACGCGTTTCTCATTGAACGGTCTATCAGATATGATATAAAAGGACGGAAATACATCAACACTCCGGCGAAATATTATTTCAATGATTTAGGTCTGCGCAACGCACGGTTGAATTTCCGCCAGTTTGAAGAGACACATCTGATGGAAAATATGATATATAATGAGTTGCGCATCATGGGACTGTCGGTGGACGTGGGACAAGTTGTGATAAATAGCAAAGACAAGGAGAACACTCAAAGTCAACGCCAAAATCTCGAAGTGGATTTTGTGTGCAACCGAGGCTTTAAACGATATTATATCCAATCGGCACTTGATTTGCCGTCACCTGAAAAGATGGAGCAGGAACAGAGACCGCTGCTCCACATCAAGGACAACTTTCAAAAAATGATAATCGTCGGAGGTATTACACCAACACACATCAACGACAACGGGATTGTGATAATGAATGTCTACGATTTCCTGCTAAATGACAACATATTAAGTTCAAGATTATAAACGACAAATATAATTATTATGAAATGTAGATTTATTTCTTTACTGCTACTGTCAGCCATTGCCTGTGGCGCAGCAACAGCCGCCGGAAACAGCGGGAAAGTGAAGGTAAACAAGTTCAGGCTGACAGGTCCGTATGCGGTGAGACAGCCGGTGATGATTGACTCTACGGACATCGGCCGCAACAAGTACGAGGCGACGCAGATGCTGACGGTATCGCCTTTGGGCGACAAGGATGCCAAGCCATGGCAGGGCGAGATTCTGCCTGTGGTAAAAGGCGCGGCATCGGTGGGCGAGCTGCATTTCTGCATCACCCCCAAGAGCTATACAGTGGGAACGGTGAATGTGAAGGGGCCGAAGAACTTTAAGCTGTTCGTTGACGGCGAGGAGAAGAGCGGAGAGCTGAAGCTCATCCCAACGCCGCACCTCATTGCAGTGAAATACATGTGTGAGGCAGACAAGGCTGACTCCATTGATGTGGAGTTTGAGTACAGCAAGGGCATTGGCGTGGAAGTGGGCGACGGTTCGCAGCGCCGTTACATGCTGAGTGACAACATGAACGGACTGAAGCTCACAGGTGCCCGTGTATCGCCCAATGGCAAGTATGCTCTTGTGTACTACCGTCAGACAGAACCCGGGGGTAAGGTGATGAGCTACACCGACCTGATGGAGACAGCCACACGCCGCATGGTGTCACGCTTCCAGAGCAGTCAGGCTCCGCGATGGATGCCAGTGAGCAACGAGATAGTGTATTACCAGACCGTTGGTGACAACACACAGCTTTACCGGCAGAATCCCGAGACAGGAGTGTCGCGCCTGTGGATAAGCAAACTGCCAAAAGGAGGTTTTGACATTGCGCCCAC
>JAGAPI010000219.1 GCA_017623335.1 Prevotella sp. | reverse complement strand
GCCTACTTTGATATAGGGATATTCCTATTATCGTGAGGATTTCTCTTTTTTGCCGAACTCAGGGTCAATATTCAGGAATGCCGTGACAACAAAAGTGATGGCACAGCACGCCATGACAATGATGAAGAACATCTGGTAGCCAACCATATCCTTGATATATCCCGACAACATGCCCGGCAGCATCAGTCCGAGATAGGAGATGCCGGTACAGATGGAATAGTGTGAGGTTTTGTATTCGCCCTGACTGTAGTAGAGCATGTAAAGGGTGAGCACCGTGAAGCCAAGTCCGTAGCCAAATTGCTCTATGAATAGGCATGACGACACAACTATGAGATTGGAGTTAAGCGAGTAGCTGAGATAGATATACACCACGTCGGGCAGCGTTATGGCGCACACCATGTGCCACAGCCACCGCTTCATGCCGTCGCGGCTCACAAGAATGCCGCCGATGATGCCGCCAAGGAGCAGACCTATCAGTCCCACGGTGCCGTTAGCCAGTCCGTATTCCTGCGGCGACAGTCCCAGTCCTCCCATGTGATTGTGGCGCAGCATGAATGTTTTGGTCATGGTGTTGAGCAGAGCTTCGGGGAAACGGTACAGCAATAGGAACAGTATCACGATGAGCGTTCCCCGCCTGTCGAACTTATGGAAGAAAGTCACGAACATCTTCTTCAGCTCAGCCGCTATCTCCCCCACGGTGCGGGTGGTCTGTTTATCGTCTGCCGGACGCGGCATGAAACGGCTGTGGTATAGCCATATACCTATGAAGATGCCTGCCAGACCGTAGAATATCAGTGCCCATGTGAAGCGTATCTGTCCGCGGAACATCACCTGCAGTATTCCCGCCAGCGACACCAGCACACCGTTGACAAAGATTATGGCGAGACGGTAGAAGGTGTTGCGCAGTCCAACATATTTAGCCTGATTGTGGTCGTCAAGCTCTATCATGTAAAAGCCGTCGGCAGAGATGTCGTGAGTGGCGCTGCAGAAGGCAATGAGGAAAAACAGGCACATGGTTGACTGAAACCAGAACTCGGTGGGGATGGAGAAGGCTATGCCCGCAAGCGATGCTCCAATGAGTGCCTGCATGGCGAGCACCCACCAGCGCTTGGTCTTCAGCAAGTCGATGAAGGGACTCCATAGTGGCTTTATCACCCACGGCAGTGCCAGCCATCCAGTGTATAGTCCCACCTCGGTGTCCGACAGTCCCATCTGCATATACATTACTACCGACAGTCCCGTGACAATGATGTTGGGCAGTCCTTCGGCAAAGTAGAGTGTGGGAATCCACACCCATGGATTTTTCTTTTTCATTTATTATATACGGTTGCTTACTGGTATATCTTTTTAATCTCCGCACCACGGTAGTAGTGCAGCAATATCTGGTCGTACTTATATCCCTGTTCACCCATTACCGCCGCGCCAATCTGGCACAGTCCAACACCGTGTCCCCAGCCTGCGCCGATGAGCGTGAAGTGCTGCGGCACTCCGTTGGCATCTTCGCCATCGGTTCTTACCACAAAGGCACTGCTGTAGAGGTGGGTGTTGCTGAGCACGCGGCGTATTTCCAGCTCCTTTCCTATGATGAGGCTTTTGCTGGTGCCCTTGATGCTCAGACGGCATATTCTGCCGCTCTTGCCGCGCTCCAGTGGAGTGAGGGCGATGATGGCTCCAAAGTCCACTCCCGTTTTCTCGCTCAACAGCTGTGACAGTTCTTCCTGTGTGTATTCCACGCGCCAACGGTAGTAGTCGGCTGTCTCGCGGTCGTAGTCGTTGAGCACCTGGCGCAGCACGTTTTTGTCCTGAGTGTTGCAGAAACTCTCGGGCTCAGAGAGAATCCACCGTTCAGCCTCGTCCTCCCGGGTGAGGTCGGGCATGGCGCAATGTTCTCCGATGGTGTCGCGCACGGCGGCAAGATAAGTCTTCGGTGTGTCCTCCCAGCAATACTGGAACTCCTCGCTCACTCCACCGCAGCACTTGCTGAAGCGTGCGTCGCAAATCTCGTTGCCGTCTATGAGAATCCTTCCGCGTGTTGCCTCTACAGCACGCTTCACGTCGGGATTTCCCGCACGGGTTATCCCCTGATAGCGCTGACAGTGGTCGTCGGCGCAGACATCGAACAGAGTGTGATCCTCGCGGTCGTACCACCGTATTATCTCGTCGTCTTTTTTTGTGAACGAGAAGAAATTGTTGGCGGAGTTTTCCTTCATGCGGCTGCGCTTGTCCATTTGTGCCAACAGCCAGCTTCGTGAAATCACGGCATGTGCCTTGAGAAGCTCCACCGATGAGGTTGCAGCCATCTCGCTCGAAATCACACTTTCAAGATAGTGCTCCACTGGCAGTTCGTTGATTGCCACAATCTTGTCTGCCTCTACAACAAAGCGCAATGCGCCGAGGAATGTCTGCGCCTCCTTTCGCTCCCAGTGGAAGTTAATGCCAATTGTCATGTCGTACATGCAGAACGATGCATTGTCGGTCTGTGGACGGAATATGAGTGAGCTGTATTGGTTGCCGCGCCACAGTATGCCGCCTTCTGAGAACTCCACAGTCTGCTCGCCCTCTATCACAGCACCCTTTGCCATATATGGTGCATTGAGACGGAATGTTATCTTCTGTGCGCTTACCAGTCCCACTGTCACATTGGGCTCTTTGCCCGTATGTGTGTCAGCTCCGTTCTTGGCATGGTGTTGTGCCTTGCTGCGTATCTTCTCTGCCGCAGCATTGGCATCGGC
>JAGAPI010000218.1 GCA_017623335.1 Prevotella sp. | reverse complement strand
TCCAGGACGGGAACGTAGCAAAGGTAGTTGGTTGTAGCGGCGCGATATAAGTAGCTTACCCACCCGCCTCTTTAGCTCAGTTGGCCAGAGCACGTGATTTGTAATCTCGGGGTCGTTGGTTCGAATCCGACAAGAGGCTCAAATATGAAGAATAAAAGCACTGTATGTGGCAGTGCTTTTATTCTTTTTCTTTCCCATTGCCGCCACGCAGCCTGACATAGACATGAAAGTGGCAAGATAAAGGCGTGACAGCCGGCAGAATGTCATTTGGCAGTTAGCATAATGTTATATGGTAGATAGTGGAATAGATTGTAATAAAAAATACACGTTTCCACCATTTCCACCATTTCCACCAACCTTGCGGAATCGTGGTGGAACAGTTGGCGCAATGCGCTGAGAATACATAAATATGTATATATTATTGAATATTGTATAAAAACGTTAAAATCATTTTGATACTTAGCACACGTAATCATTGTTGCGGAATAAACCTGCTGTATATTAAAATATTAAGAGCTGAAAATATGGATTGTAATTTGGATTTCCGCAGAGTTTCCACCACTACCACCAATCTTGCGGAAGTTGCGGAAATGGTGGAAACTCAAAAGTTGTTGTCAATATCCTTCGTAGTATGTATAATTTTGTTAATTCTATGTTGCTGGGGTTATTGTATAAATATTGTGTAGCAGGGAGAGTATTTTCTGCCAATGTGTCTATGCTTGCCAGAAGCCAGCGCTAAAAGAAAAAAAACATTAAAATGGTTGTGATTGTTTTGTGGTGTGATAAAAAAGCAGTATCTTTGCATGATATATAACAAATAGCAATGACCCAACAGGAATATATACAGTTGAAGGCGTTCGCAAGGATTGACGGCGCAATAATAGGAGTGGTGTGGATAGCGAGCTTTGCCCTGTGCATAGCGGGAATGACCAACCCCGGAATGTCGCTTGCAGGCACATTTCTTGCCGTGGCGTCGCCCCTGCTGGCGGCAAGGCGGCTCACGGTGTTTCGCGACAACGCTCGCGACGGCATCATCTCATTCCGCCGCTCCATGGCATACTTTATACTCATATTTTTCTACGCCTCGCTGCTCATGGCGCTGGCGCAGTATGTGTATTTTGCCTATATGGACCACGGCTATGTGCTGACGCAATACACCAATGCACTCAGTATGGAAGAGACACGCCAGATGCTCGCGGTGGCAGGCATATCGCAGACCGACACAGAGAATGCGCTGGCGCAGATGAGGCAGATTTCGCCAATAATGATGGCGCTTAACATCATGACGATGAACATCACGGTGGGCATCGTGCTGAGTCCGTTGGTGGCGCTGGTGACGAAACGGAGTGGAAAATGAAGAATGAAGAGTGAAGAATCATAATGTAGGGTCGCAACCTGTTGCGGCTTTAGAGTGAAGAATTATTAGGAAATCAATATAAAAAAACAGACATACAGACGTGGATATTTCAGTAATCATACCGTTATATAATGAGGACGAGTCGCTGCCCGAGCTGCACGACTGGATTGTGAGGGTGATGACCGCCCACAAGTTTACATACGAGATTATATTTGTGAACGACGGCAGCACCGACCGCTCGTGGGAGGTGATAACGGAACTGAGCCATAAGAACGAGCATGTGAGGGGCATCAAGTTCCGCCGCAACTACGGCAAGAGCCCCGCGCTATACTGCGGATTCAAGGAGGCGCAGGGCGATGTGGTGATAACCATGGACGCCGACCTGCAGGACTCGCCCGACGAGATACCCGAGCTCTACCGCATGATAACCGAGGACAAGTATGACCTGGTGTCGGGCTATAAGCAGAAACGCTACGACCCGCTGTCGAAGACCATACCCACCAAGCTGTTCAACGCTACGGCGCGCAAGATAAGCGGAGTGAAAAACCTGCACGACTTTAACTGTGGGCTGAAGGCATACCGCAAGGCGGTGGTGAAGAACATCGAGGTGTATGGCGAGATGCACCGCTATATACCTTACCTTGCCAAGAACGCCGGATTCGACAGGATAGGGGAGAAGGTGGTTCACCACCAGGCACGCAAGTACGGCAAGTCGAAGTTTGGGCTCAACCGCTTCATCAACGGCTATCTCGACCTGCTCACGCTGTGGTTCCTAAGCAGTTTTGGCGGCAAGCCCATGCACGTGTTCGGATTCGTCGGCACGCTGATGTTCATCATCGGATTCATATCGGCATTCATCCTTGGAGCCGACAAGGTGTGGTGTCTCACCCATGGCATACAGCAGCGCCTGGTGACCGACTCACCGTACTTCTACATCGCGCTTACAATGATGATGATAGGTACACAATTGTTTGTGGCGGGATTCCTCGGCGACCTTGTGAGCCGCTCGTCGCAGCAGCGCAACGACTACCAGATAGAGGAGGCAATAAAATGCGAAAAACTATAATTCTGCCGTCGGTGATAGCGGCTGTGGCAATGATGGCGGCGTGCTCGTCGGTGGACTGTCCCGTGGAGAACACCGTGGCAACGGTGTATAAGCTGCAAAGGGCTGACGGAACACCCGATACCCTGCGCTCCGACACGCTCACAATCATATCGCCAAAGGGGAACGCCGGAGACACAACGCTGCTCAACCGCAGCATAGCCACCACGTCGTTTCAGCTGCCCGTGAGCTATTTGCACCCTGTGGATACGCTATACCTGACGCTTGCCGACACGTCGCAGACCAATCACAAGGTGTATCACGACACGATATACATATCGAAGACCAACAGTCCGCACTTTGAGTCGGTGGACTGCAACATTTCGTATTTCCACGAGATTACCGCTGTGGAGCACACACACCACAGAATTGACTCGATAGTGATTAACAAAACATCTGTGAACTATGACCTTACCAAAGAGCATCTGCGCCTATATTTCAAAAAACCGTAAGTGGAGCGTTGCAACGGCTCTGCTTGCCGTGCTGTGTGCCGTGCCGCTCTGTGCCGGTGCACAGCAGCCAAGGCAGATAGTTGTGCAAAAGGACTCAATACCGATGTTTCGCGGTTTTTCGGTGCAGTTCAACATTGCCGGTGTCATGGAAAAGGCGCTCAGCGACCGCGGGCAGATTGAGGGTGCATTGCGCCTGAATCTGCACGATGAGTATTTCCCGATAGTGGAGATAGGCTATGGCACAGCCGATCACGACGATGAGGTGACCGACTGGAAGTATAAGGTGAAGGCTCCGTACTTTAAGTTGGGTGTTGACAAAAATCTGCTGAAAAACAAGCATACACCCAACAGGCTGTATGGCGGACTGAGATATGCCTTCACGTCATACAAACCCGACATTGACCATCCCGGACAGACGGACCCTGTGTGGGGAACCGTGGCGCCAGTACATTATGGTGGAAAGAGCTGCAATCAGCACTGGCTGGAGCTTGTCTTTGGCGTGGAGACAAAAATCCTCGGTCCTGTACATCTTGGCTGGAATGCGCGCTATAAGCGCCGCCTTAGCCATAAAGACCCGGAGATAGGCAACGCATGGTATGTGCCGGGATTTGGCAAGGCTGGAAGTACTGCGTGGGGCGGCGATTTTAATGTTATCATCGACATTTAATCATCCCTCTACAACTCCTACCCCTCCTACAACTCTTACCCCTCCTAAAATAAAGAAAAACAATGAAGAATAAAAAACGACTGCTGTGGCAACTGCCTTTCCTCACCTTTCTTATAATAGGAACCGTGATTATAGTCGGGCGGCAGAATAATGCCGAATACCGCAATAACCACGGAATGATATTTGGCACAACTTATAATATCACATATCAGAGCGAACAGAATCTGGAACAGGGCATGAAGGCTGTACTGCAAGAGGTGGACAATGCGCTGTCGCCATTTAATCCTAAGTCGGTGATTACTGCCGTGAATGAAAACCGCACGGTGAAGCTCAATGCCATGTTCACCGAGGTGTATCGCCGTGCTATGGAAATTTCGGCTGTCACTGACGGAGCTTTCGACATTACCGTTGCC
>JAGAPI010000217.1 GCA_017623335.1 Prevotella sp. | reverse complement strand
TACCTTCATACACTTCAGTATATCTGGACTACAGCGGAGAACGTTGCGTAAGAATACGAATCGGAAGCGACAATGAGGAGCAATTCCGCGAACTTGCCTCACAATATTTTGACGGTGAGATGACGCTCAAGCCTGAGGCATCCAAGCATTTCAGCGAGTTTCTGAAGCAGGCACGCTCCATCAGCGACACTTTCCGGTGCTACCACGACGCGTTACAGTTTGTTCTGGATATCAGAGAGCGCACGTTCAGGCAGCAATGGGTGGACTCGCTCACTCAGGAGGACTTCAAGCACCTGCTGCGCACCAGCCTTTACCCTTATCAGGAAGAGGGAATACGTTTTGCCGCCAAGGCAGGCCGTGCAATAATAGCCGACGAGATGGGACTCGGAAAAACAATACAGGCAATAGGCACGGCGGAACTGCTCCGCGGCAAGGGACTCGCAGGCTCCATACTTATATTATGCCCGACATCGCTGAAATATCAGTGGAAAAGGGAAATAGAGCGCTTCACGGGACAAAAGGTGCATGTGATTGAGGGCAGCCACATGAAACGGCGTGAGCAATACAACCGCGAGGAACCATACAAGATTGTGTCATACAATGCCGTGAGCAACGACATAAGAATGCTGGGAAGCATAAACACCGACATGCTTATCATTGACGAAGTGCAGCGCCTGAAAAACTGGAACACACAGATTTCGGCCGCTGCACGCAGAATAGAGTCCGACTATGCGGTGATTCTCTCCGGCACACCGCTGGAGAACAGGCTTGAGGAGCTTTATTCCGTCATGGAGTTTGTAGACAATTTCTGTCTGGCTCCATATTATCTTTTCCGTGACCGCTACATCATCACCGATGAAAAGGGAGCCACAGTGGGCTACCGCAACCTGAACGAAATCGGCACACGGCTCGCCCCACACCTTATCAGACGCAAGAAAAGCAGCGTGAGGCTACAGATGCCGGCACGCCAGGACAAGAACCTCATGGTGCCAATGACAAAAGAACAAATGGCTGTGCACGACGAATGCAGGATGCAGGTGTCACGCCTTATGCAAAAATGGGAGCGGATGCACTTCCTGTCCGAGACAGACCGCAACCGGCTCATTCTCCTGCTGTCACAAATGCGCATGGTGTGCGACAGCACTTATATCCTCGACCAAAAGACGCGCTACGACACCAAAATCGGCGAGGTAATCAACATTATTTCCAACGTAATGGACAGCGGTGAGGAGAAAATCGTCATCTTCAGCCAGTGGGAACGCATGACAAGACTGATAGCCAAGGAGATGGATGACAAAGGCATCGGTTACGAATACCTATATGGCGGAGTGCCGTCGAAAGCCCGCAAAAATCTTGTGGACAACTTCACGGACAATCCCGGATGCCGGGTGTTCCTCTCCACCGATGCCGGCAGCACAGGCCTCAACCTTCAGGCTGCATCAATTATAATAAACATGGACCTGCCATGGAATCCCGCCGTACTCGAACAGCGCATTGCCCGCATCTACCGTCTCGGGCAGCAAAAGAACATTCAGGTAATCAACATGGTGTCTGCCAATACCTTCGAGGAAGAAATGCTCGGCAAGCTGAAATTCAAGTCATCACTGTTTGAAGGGGTGCTTGACGGCGGCGAGGACACGATATTTGCCACCGGCAGCAAGTTCAAGAAGATGATGGAAGAGCTGAGCCAGACGATGAACAGCAGTGAGAACACATCGTCAGAAGAGGAGCAGCCGATAGACAAGAACGAGGAGGAAAAGCCTGTGGATGACACTTCCATCGTTTTTGAGCAGGAACACGAAACCACCGGCACAGAGGCTGTAACCACTGACACGGAGACAAATGCCACCAGCACGGAGACAGCAAACGCCGACATGGAGAGAAAGACGGCAATACAGGATTCTGAAAACCGCGATATTACAGCCGGCAATCCTGCTGATGCGCCACACCCACAGCGGCAAGAAGCCCAAAAACTTGTGGAGCAAGGGGTGTCATTCCTCAGCGGTCTGACCGAGATGCTAAAATCTCCTCAGGCAACGAAACATCTGATAGACACTATAGTGGAAGAGAATCAGGAAACCGGAGAAACCCACATCCGCATTCCCGTGCCCAACCGCAATACGGTGGTAAAGTTCCTGGATGCCATCACCGGACTTCTTTCCTCTCAAGGGGAATAGACGGAGGTTGGCGGGGCTGTTGGCATAATGTCATTTGGCAGTTAGCATAAGATTATGGGGTAGATGGCGGGAAAACATCAATATCGCGGATTCGGGCGGCAATCCGCAGTATTAAAGCCTGTAATAAAAAATTCACGTTTCCACCAGTTCCACCATTTCCACCACCCTTGCGGAAACGTAGTGGAAATGATGGAACAACACACTAAGCTCATATATAATTGTATACATAATTGAATATTGTATAAAAACGTTAAAATTGTTTTGATACTTAGCACATACAATTATTATTGCGGAAACAAACATTTGAATATAAAACCGTTAGATACTGAAAACGTGAATTTTAATCCAGATTTCAGTAGAGTTTCCACCACTACCACCACCTTGGTGGAAATGGTGGAATTGGTGGAAACTCAAAATCGATGTCAGTATTTTTCAGAATATGTATAATATTGTTAAAACATTAAGTGCTTAATTATTACAACAACTCTTAAATCATGAAAGTCTTATGAACAAGTCACTATAACTGTGACAATGCAAACAGAGGGCATATACGTACATGTCGAACCGCATTTCCGTCATTACTGTCCTCATAATCAAAGGCTCCGAAATTTTCCAGAGAGCATCGGATTGCCTCCGTAAGGTGCTTTTCACGCATGAACATCCAGAGACTCTTCATGCCTCCCTGGACTCCAGCCTTAACTTCCACAGGCACCACGGTGGCATTTTTTACCATAAGATAATCGACTTCAGCGATGCTGTTGCCACTCTTCTCCCAATAAAATATCCTCGGACGCTGAATGGGCTCGCGATAACGCGCCATCTCCAGTCCCGCAACCATCTCTGTGATGCCGCCTTTATTGACAAGCTCATGGGGGCTGCCTGTCATAATGAGTTTTATCAATTCTTGTGCTGTGTCTCCGTCAAGCTGCAATATAGACAACAGCAATCCCGAATCGAGAAAAAGATACTTGACACGTCTCTCGTCCGCCTCGGCTTCGAGCGGCAGACCGTTGGCAGACGTTGCTACCACAGGGGTCACAAGTCCCGCAAGAGTCAACAGCCGCAAAGCCTCACGGTATTGATAGTTGCGGTATCCGTCAGAGATTTGCGCAAAAGTTAGTTTCTGCCCTATCTGATGACACACCCCGTGCAAGGTCAGGCGCAGAAGGTCTGGATTGGCGCGCTTGGCATATTTGTTGAAATCATCCTCATACGTAAGAATGATGTCTTTATGCACCCGCTGGCACTGCAGGAAATCCGAAGAAGCCTTCCACGTTGCCACTGCTTCCGGCATACCTCCCACCATAAGATAAATCCTAAACTGTTCTACAAGCATGTCATAAAAAGGACCGTCCAAAGGATGATTCGCGTCCGCTTTTCTGCGCATCTCCAAGACTCCGTCCATACCCATGGCAACAAGAAACTCATCGAAGGTCATAGGATACATGAATAAAGAGTGTATCCGCCCCACACCGAATGTAGGCAGTTCCTGCAGCGCAAACTCAAGCAGCGAGCCTGCCGCAACAACATGCAGCTCTGGATAGTCCTCCTTAAAGAACCGCAATGCCATAATGGCTTCAGGACACGCCTGTATCTCGTCAAGAAACAGCAATGTTTCGCCGGGACGTATTGGAACTCTGATGAGATTTGAAATCTTGCTGGCTATCATCCTGACATCAAGGTCCCCCTTGAAGAACGATGCCGCAGAGCGTGTCCGCTCAAAATTCACCTCTGCGAAATACTTAAACTGTCTGCCAAGATGACGTACTGCCGATGACTTGCCTACTTGTCGGGCACCACGAAGCAACAGTGGTTTGTGCGTGTCACTGTCCTTCCACTCCTCAAGTATCTTGTCTATATTTCTGCATATATATTTCTGCATACCATTTATCATATTGATTTTCAGCTGCAAAGATACAAATAATTTGCGAAACACGACTAATAAATCTGAAAATTTTGCATTTTTCCGACAAATAATTCGTCATTTTTTGCATTTTTCCGACTAATAAGCAATTATTTTGAGGATTTCGACACTCCGTAGCCAAACAATAAATGTTACTGCATTCGATAAAAAGCAGGCTTTTCCGGCTTTTCTATGTAACTTGGCTCTTTCCCAATTTAGTTGAGGTCGATGTTTAGTTCAACTTTAGTCGAATTTTTAGCTAAAACAAAATCGTTGATAATGGACTTCATCCTTCACGCGCGACAGAATTGATAACTGTATTAAAGAATATTGGCAAGGAACGTGCTATTGTAATGACATAAATTAGGCACGTATTTCACGGTTTTCTTATTTATCTTATCAGTGTAATCCGTGTAATCCGTGCCTAAAATGAAGCGGAAGGTTGTAATTGACACACCTCCCCGTGTGTTGAATCTATTTTATTCCCACTCAATCGTTGCAGGTGGTTTTGAAGAGATGTCGTAGCATACGCGGTTCACTCCGCGCACCTTGTTGATTATCTCGTTGCTCACCTTTGCAAGGAAGTCGTAGGGCAGATGTGCCCAGTCGGCGGTCATGGCATCGGTCGAGGTCACTGCGCGCAGAGCCACTGGATTCTCGTAGGTACGCTCATCGCCCATCACTCCCACCGAGCGGACGGTTGAGAGCAGTATTGCACCAGCCTGCCAAACCTTGTCATAGAGACGCTCGCCGTCCTCGCAAACATACTCCTGCATGCTGCGGATGTAGATGTCGTCGGCATTCTGGAGAATCTCCACCTTTTCGCGGGTGATGTCGCCGAGTATACGGACAGCCAGTCCCGGTCCGGGAAACGGATGACGCTTGATGAGTCGCTCAGGCATCTGCATCTGTCGTCCGGCGCGGCGCACCTCGTCCTTGAACAGCCACTTCAGCGGCTCGCAAAGCTGCAGGTGCATCTCCTTGGGCAGTCCTCCCACGTTGTGGTGGCTCTTTATCACCTTGCCCGTAATGTTAAGGCTCTCAATGCGGTCGGGATAGATGGTTCCCTGAGCCAGCCACTTGGCATCAGTGATTTTCTTCGCCTCGGCATTAAACACCTCCACAAAGTCGCGGCCGATAATCTTGCGCTTTTCCTCCGGCTCGGTAACGCCCTTGAGGTCGTTGAAGAACTTCTCGCTGGCATCTACGCCGATAACGTTGAGCCCCAGTCCCTCGTAGTCGTCCATCACCTGACGGAACTCGTTCTTGCGCAGCATTCCGTGGTCAACGAAGATACAGGTGAGGTTCTTGCCTATAGCTTTATTGAGCAACACGGCAGCCACCGACGAGTCGACACCTCCCGAGAGTCCGAGAATCACCCGGTCGTTGCCAATCTGCTTCTTCAGCTCCTCCACGGTGCTCTCCACAAACGATGCCGGGCTCCACTCCTGACGGCTTCCACAGATGTCAACCACGAAGTTCCTGAGCAGCTGAGTGCCCTGCAGAGTGTGGTAGACCTCAGGATGGAACTGCACTGCCCACAGCGGGTTCTTTGTGCTGGCATAGGCAGCATGTCTGACGTTGTCGGTGCTGGCTATCACGCGACAGTCCTCGGGTATGGCGGTGATTGTGTCGCCATGGCTCATCCACACCTGTGAGTTTGGCTCAAATCCCTTAAACAGCGGATTCTCCGCATCGTACTCCTGCAGATGCGCACGCCCATACTCACGGCTGTCAGCCTTCTCCACTCGTCCTCCTCCGTCGTGTGCAATAAACTGTGCTCCATAGCAGATGCCAAGCACGGGCAGACGCCCCACAAACTTGCTCAAGTCAACCTTGAACGCCTCGGGGTCGTGCACCGAATACGGGCTTCCGCTGAGAATCACGCCAATCACCGACGGGTCGTTCTCCGGAAACTTGTTGTAAGGAAGAATCTCGCAGAATGTGTCCAGTTCGCGCACACGGCGTCCAATGAGCTGTGTGGTCTGCGAACCGAAATCGAGAATAATAATTTTCTGTTGCATTTATTCCTTTAGTTGTTATATATATTAATAATGTGTAGTTTGTATATTCTGCCGTCACCGCATCACAGTGTTTTGGCAAAGTCCTCCGCCAGACCTATTGTTGCAGCCTTGCCCACGTCCATAAGCCTCAGTCCGCTGCACTCCACTCCACGTATGCCTATGGTTCCGCACACGCTGAGATAAAAGTCGATGATACCAAACTTATCTGGAAATTTGTCGAAGAGCGGAAACAGGCGCGGTGAGAACAGATGTATGCCTGCGAACGCAAGTTT
>JAGAPI010000216.1 GCA_017623335.1 Prevotella sp. | reverse complement strand
ATCATCTCGGCAAGCACTCCGCAGCCTGCGGCAATGCGCGCCACATTCTTCTCTATCCGCGACGAGGTGCAGCCCGAGCCAAGCAGCGAGGCGGCATACTGCGCAAGAAACAGGCAGGTCTCCTTCAGCTGCCCGTGGATGTTGTCAGCCTGTATGCCGGCAGTTGTCATTGCGGAGTCAGTCTTCATCGTCATCGTTGACATAGATGCAGTCACGCTGCCATGATATTACATTATACTTATTCTCAATGTCGCGCAATTTGCGGCATACCGTCTGTCCATACACCAAAACGAAAGGCAAAACCAGACAGAACAAAATCATTAGCGGTTGAAAATTTGTCATCTCTCTATATCTTTTTAAAATTGTTTTTATTTCGAGTGCAAAAGTACAACCTTTTTGTTCTGTAATCGCGTTTTTGCCTTGGGATTTTCCGATTGTGGCATACGGCATTTCCGATAGCAGCCACTAAGAAGCAGTGTGTCAGAGATTTATCCTGACATCGACACCGAACATTCTCGGCGCGCCAATCTGCGCAAAGCTCAGCGGCTGGCGCGTGGCGCTGCTCTGCACCATGAAGGTGTTGTAGCGGGTGGCGGTGAGGTTCTTGCCCCAAACGCTCACGGTTAGCGGACGGAAACAGAAGTCGGCGTGCGCCCCGAGGACGGCATAGATATCCTGGCTCACGGTGTTTGCCTCGTCCCAGTAGGTCTTGCCCTGTCCCGAAACGTTCATGCCGAACACCATCGACGGCATCAGGCGCGACTTGGTGCTCACGGTGTAATCGGCTGCTGCGCTGAAGGTGTTGCGCGGCACGTAGGGCACATATTTGCCGTTGTACTCGTCGTATTCCTTAAACTTTGCCATGGTGTAGCCGTAGGTGGCGCTCCAGTCGAGCCGGTCGGCAAAAGCCTTTCCGCGCAAGGCAATCTCAACGCCCTTGCTTTCCGACTTTCCCGCGTTCACCATCATGCGGCCGTAGCCGTAGTCGCCAGCCATGACGCTTAGCTGCTGGTTGGTGATGCGTGTGTAGTAGGCGGCAAAGTCGAGCATCAGACGGCGGTCGAACATATTAACATGTGCGCCAATCTCATAGTTCCAAGTCTCCTCAGGCTTATAGCCTATGGTGTTGTTCACGTTGGAATAATCGTCCTCGGTGTGCGGCTTATTATAGTCACCCTTCATCAACTCTGAATAGTTGTCCATAATTTCCTTCTGCAGGATGTCGCTGAACATTTGGATGTTATATCCTCCGGCACGAAAGCCCTTGCTCACCGACGCGTAGATGTTGCTGCCGCTGTTGTCGAAGATATAGTTGAGCGATGCCTTCGGAAGGAGTTGCAGATAGTCTGTGGCATCATCGGAGAGCAATTGCGATGTGAACTTGCGTGTCATGTCACGTCCCATCATCGCCACGGTCATTGCCATTGCCGCCCGTGCGTCGTACTCCACCTTCTGGCGGCTGTAGTCAAGACGCAAACCTACGGCTGCACGCAGGCGGTCGGCGATGTGATAGGATGACTCGTGGAACACACCGAGGTTGAGCAGCGGAGTGTGGAACATCTCTCCCACTCCCATCGTCACATTCACCTTTGCACCGAATGCGGGCGGCATTGCCGACTCCACCATTTGGGCAATTCCTCCCGTCATGGCTGGTCCGAAGCCAACAGGCGCCGCCGTGCGCAGCCACTGACAGTTGAGCATCACGCCGTTAATCCACTGCCAACGGCTTGCCCCATTGCTGCGGAGCACAAGTTCCTCAGTTATGGAATTCTGCACCTGACGCTGGTTGAGCGACATGTAGTCCTCAGGCAGATAATCCTGATCCATGTTCATGTCGTCGTTGAGCCATTGCCAGCT
>JAGAPI010000215.1 GCA_017623335.1 Prevotella sp. | reverse complement strand
TTGCATGCCTTCAGAGCATTTAAATTCCCATTTCACGGTGTTGTCGGCATCAGTACCCGATAGGTATTGCACCTCTGTCTGCTGTGCATTTGCATTTATGCAGAATGCTGATAGCAGTAATAGTAGTGTTTTCTTCATTTGCTTGTTTTATAAGTAGTTTTTATTATTTCTTTTAGAAGTTAAGCCATATGCTTTAGTAGCAGTCTTCAACTCTTCAATCTTTCAATGTTTCAACTCTTCAATCCTCCCTCATCCCTCATCCCTCATCGTGCTACTCCCCTCTCATTATGGAGAGGGGCTGGGGGTGAGGCTACTTTGGAAACAAATAGAACTTGCGGTTAGGATTCCTGTCTATCATCCACTGGTCAACGACGATGTGGCTGTCGAGCGCCTTTATCTTTAGCGTGTGATTGCCACGGTTCAGATTCAGTTTCATCTCCCTCAACGCCTGTCCGCGCAGCACGTTCAGCTTCCACTGCTCCGAGCGGAAAGGTTCCTTCAGTGTATATACCGTAGGTTCGTCGCCATCTACGCTAACGCTGAAGCGCAAGTCGCCGCCATCGTTAGGCTGTGTAGGAATAACAGCCACGCGCAGCACGCTCGGACCCTCTCTGTCGGTGGTGAAGTTGTATGTCAGTTCTCCGTTCTTTGGCAGTGCCACGGCGTTCATGCTGTGTCCCAACATCTGTACCGTCTCTGCACCGTCAGTGGCCTTGTCATATTCGCACGCATTGCGCACCATTGCCCCATCCAGGTTGACGGGGTGTGGCGTTCTTGCCGGAGCCTGCTTCAGCCATTTCTCTACCTCCTTGTCGGTGAGCAGCGTAGGCAGTGTAGGTGCTCCGAACACCGGCAGGTCACGTGGCTGCATGTTCATAGAGTGGTTCCACTTTCCGCCTGCCATTGTCTTGTTGTAATACTCAGTCAGTTCTCTAATTTGCTGATAAGCCTTCTGACTCTTTGCCGATGCTATCATCACGCTCTTCTGGCTGTTGCTGTCGTCGCTGCGATAACTGCCTGTGGCTATCTGGCGGGCACGCTGTGCCTCAAGAATCTTTGTGGCATGGGCAGCCGCCGCCATTACCGGATATTTTATTGCGGCAAAATAAGCGTCTGCCAGTTCTGGACGGACACTCTTCTCAGCATCCTTCACCACCTTGCACACCTCTTCAAAGCGGTCGAGATAGCGGTCAAGCTCGTTGCCGAATGCCGATGTGCTGAACTGTGTGTTCTTCACCGCACTCAGACCTCGGTCATAGACAGCCTTGTTCAGCTCCACCTGTGTCCATCCCATGAACTCCGGGCGGCGCTGTCCGCAAAGGCGGTAGAACTCATGCATGGCAGGGAAGAGCCGTTCTCCAGCCTCCTTGCCGAACTGTCGGCATAGCCATGCCTTGTAGTGGTCGTTGATGGTCTGTGCGCTCACGCTGTTTATGTTCCACGCCATGTCGAGGAAGAGTTCCAAATCATAGCCAGCCACCTTCGGGTCATGAACGTTTGCAATCCATATCTTTCTCACGTTGTGGTCGTAGGCAGCACGCATCTCGTTATATACCAGTCCTGGCTGCATGGTTGTCAGCCACAGATGGTCGTGCGGACGCCCCCAGTAGCTCAGGTGATAATACACGCCGCCTCCACCCTTGCGCAGCTGCTCGTCCTCTTTCGACAGACGTGTGATATATCCGTAGTTGTCGTCACACCACATCAGCGTAACATACTCCGGCACTTTCAACCCTCGCTCATAAATCTCCAACACCTCCTTGTAGGGCACGAACACCTGTGTCTGCTTCGCCGGATCGCCGATGTTCTTCCTAATCAGTTCCTGCTGGTCGTCAATCACCTGCTGCAGGGCATCAAACTTCTCCTGCATGGTCTTCACGCCCTCCATCGAGCCGTCGTGTATGCCGCGCATGCCAATGGTGAACATGTTGTTCTGCGACTTGCTCACCTCCTTCAGGCGTTCCGTCCAGTAGTTCTGCACGCCAGCCTTGTTGGTGATGTAGTTGAATGCACCTCGCTCCTTCTTGTCCCATTCGCCCACGTTGTTGCGCAGCAGCGGTTCGCAATGGGATGTGCCTATCACCACTCCGCAACTGTCGGCCACTGCCTTTGCCCCCTCCACCTGGAAGAATGCTGTCGTTCCCTCGTGCATGCCCGGCCAGATGGCGTTGGCGCGCAGTCGCATCAGCAATTGGAATATTCTCTTGTAAGTGTTCTTGCCTATATACCCCGGCTTGGCAGGGTCGTAATTGAGATAGCTCCATGGACGTGTTGACCAGTCTTCGTCGTTCAGGAAAATGCCTCTATATTCCACCGATGCACCCTGCAGCGTCTTGTAGTCGCTGTCTATGGTCAGTCGGTTCTTTCTCTCCGGCACGAGGTCGCCCCACCATATCCACGGACTTACCCCTGCCAGTCGCGACAGTTCCAGCACACCGTAGGCCGTACCTCTGCCGTTGATGCCCACCACGGTTATCTGCCCGTTGATAACGGCTATATAGAATCCGTCGTTCTTTGCAGCAAGTTCGTCAGTAGGCACACCAGCCTTCGACAGTTCCTTTGCCACGCTGCCCGATGCCACATCGAGCTGCACAATGCGTATTGCTGCCTGCTGCAGCGGCGCGCTCAAGGCTCTCTTGCCCGTCACTGCCTCCATGTCGCTGCTGAACATATCCAGTGCCATAGTTACAACTGGTTCCGTCTTCTTCTGAACGTTGTAGGTTACGGCATTCTGGCCGTCAAACCATTCCACGTTTTCAGCCATAGTCATCACTGGCGATAGTGCAACAACTGCCGCTGCAAATAGTTTCGCAGTAGATAATTTCTTTATCATTTTTATATTTTTAGTAGTTCTGACTGCAAATATAACTATTTATAAGCGATTTTCAATAAAAAATTTGTACTAATTATTGTCTTTTTGTACTGCTGTAATTATGTTTTCCTGCTTTTTTCCTAATTTATTGACTACCAGGCGTATGGTGGTGTGGTAGAATATATTTTTTTCACATTTCACATTTTGCATTTTGCATTTTATGTTTTTCAAAATATTACTATATATTTTTTATATTATATATATTATTACAATAATATATATAATATAAGAGACAACTCCTTAGAAAATGCAAAATGCAAAATGCGAAATGCAAAATGTGAAATGTGAAATGCAAAATGTGAAATGCAAAATGTGAAATGTGATTTTTTCTCTTAGAGGACTTTATCGCACTATACGAAAACAGCACTCAAAAATATTATTACGGCTGTTGTATTAATGAAAACGATGCCGGGAATGTGTATTTTTGTAGTGTAAACAAAACTTCAATGCTTCAATCTCTACACAATAAAAAGATAGAAAGAAATAGTCTTTGCTTTTCAAATAAAAATGATTATCTTTGCAACACGGCGGGCACAAATGCCGTTGCATGACATAAACAATCAACTTGTTTACTTGTCAACTCGTCTACTCGTCAACTTAAAAACTTAAAAACTCAACAACAATGGAAAAATATCTTGCAAGCG
>JAGAPI010000037.1 GCA_017623335.1 Prevotella sp. | reverse complement strand
TAGGTGAGGCTAAGTTTGGTGACTTGATTTCGCCTAATGTGCAGCTTGGTCTCGGTTATCAGTTTAATCCTTGGTTCGGTGCCCGTATCGCAGCCAACGCATGGCAGAGCAAGGGTGGTTATAATGGTGTGAATGTTGACGGTTCAAATATTCCTGGCAATGTGACATATAAGTATAACTACGTAGCACCTGGATTGGACTTTATGTTTAATCTGTCGAATGCAATTTGTGGATGGAATCCCAACCGTGTTCTTAATGTAACTGCTTTCCTTGGTGGTGCTGCAAACATTGCATGGGGCAATGATGAGGCCAACGAACTTTCTGGTAAGGGCTATCAGATGGAATATCTCTGGGATGGTACAAAGGTTCGTCCTGTAGGCCGTGCCGGTCTCGGTGTAGATTTCCGTGTGTCTGATGCTGTTTCTCTTGGTATCGAGGGTAACGCCAACGTAACTTCAGACAAGTATAACTCAAAGAAGGCCGGCAACGCCGACTGGTATTTCAATGCTCTCGTAGGTATTAAGATTAATCTCGGCAAGACTTATAAGAAGGTTGAGAAGCCAGCTCCTGTTGTTGAGGAGCCAGCTCCTGCACCTGCACCAGCTCCCGCTCCAGTGGTTGAGGAGAAGCCCGCTCCAGTGAAGGTAGAGGCTCTGCGCCGCGACATTTTCTTCAAGATAAACAAGAGCATCATCTCTGAGGATCAGATGCAGAAGGTGAAGGATGTAGCTGATTATCTTGCTAAATATCCTGAGGCTAAGGTGACTATCACCGGTTATGCAGATGCAGGCACAGGTAACAATACCATCAACGACCGTCTTGCTGCCCTTCGCGCAGACGTAGTGGTTAAGACTCTTGTACAGAAGTACAATGTGAGTCGCGACCGTATCGTTAGTGACTCTAAGGGCTCACGTGTACAGCCATTTGCAGACAACGACAGCAACCGTGTATCTATCTGTATCGCTGAATAATTAAAAGAAAAATTTACAGTATAAAAAAATCCGTGCAAGAAAGATAATCTTGCACGGATTTTTATAGATATCACTTATAAACTTAGTATTTCTTCTAACGGCAGGCTTGTCATATCCGCAATCTGTTGTGGTGACAACCCTGATTTCTTCATTGTCTGCGCGATTGAGATACGAGCTCTTCTATCTCCTTCTTCTCTTCCCTCTTCTCTTCCTTCTTCTCTTCCTTCTTCTCTTCCATGTTTAAGTCCTTGTTTAAGTCCTTCTTCAAGTCCTTTTTTTAGTCCTTTTTCAAGTCCTTCATCTCTTCCCGTCTCAATCACGCTACGCTGATACAGAACGGCATCCAGGTGCCTGTCGTATGCACGCTTTTCCTCATCTGTCAGCGCATCGTAGCGCATACACTCACGCACTTTTGCCAGTCCCGGTGCCTTTGCTGATGATTTCACCTCGTCGGTTTTCAGAAATTCAATCCATTCGTCGAGCGGAGTAGTTGCAACCTTGTCGAAATTGTTTACCTGAAACAGATAGTAAATCGGGAATATGTCGCTTACAGCCTTGCCGGCCTTTCTGTTGCTTTTTAATCTTTTTTGTATATTTTGTGTTATCAGGTATTTACTCAGCTATCATATTTTTTAACCACAGAGGCACGGAGTCACTGAGTTTTTCTTATTTTTGTATTTCGATACAGAGATAAATGCCAGTCGGCATTGGGGACACAGAGTTTTGGTGGTTGATGTCTCTGTGTCTCCTGATGCCTTTTAGGCGTCACACTCTGCATCGTCAGAATAATATTGCATTAAAACTCTGTGTCCCTGTGTCTCTGTGGTAAATTAAAAACATACCTAATTACAAACATAAAAAGTAATGCTGATTGTGTTCAGTAAAATGGCATTGAGTGTTCGTATAAATGTGGGTTTTAACAAAAAGTAACCGTGAAAAGCAAAAATTATAGGTTTTTATTTGGCTGTTACAATAAAAAACTGTAATTTTGCCGCATAAACATAACATAAAGATAAAAACCTAAATTAAAAACATACTAAAAATATAATTACTATGGATGTACAGAAAATAATGCAGCAACTGGAGCAGAAGCATCCGGGCGAGTTGGAATACTTGCAGGCTGTACGCGAGGTACTCAATTCAGTAAAGGATGTGTATAACCAGCATCCGGAATTTGAGCGTGCAAAGATTATTGAACGTATAGTGGAACCGGAGCGTGTAATAACCTTCCGTGTGCCTTGGGTCGATGACAAGGGCGAGGTGCATGTGAATATAGGATATCGTGTGCAGTTCAACAGTGCCATCGGTCCGTATAAGGGCGGACTGCGTTTCCATCCCTCAGTGAATCTCTCCATCTTGAAGTTCCTCGGTTTTGAGCAGACTTTCAAGAACTCACTCACCACACTGCCCATGGGTGGCGGCAAGGGCGGCAGCGACTTCTCTATCCGTGGGCGCTCAGACAATGAGGTGATGCGTTTTTGCCAGTCGTTCATGACTGAGCTTGTGAAGGTGATTGGTCCTGATGAGGATGTTCCTGCAGGCGACATCGGAGTGGGAGCACGCGAGATTGGCTATTTGTTTGGCATGTATAAGAAGCTCACCCACAAGTGGAACGGAGTGCTCACAGGCAAGGGACTGGAGTGGGGCGGCAGCCGCATCCGTCCTGAGGCTACAGGATTTGGTGCATTGTATTTTGTGAACGAGATGCTTCAGACCCATGGCATTGACATCAAGGGCAAGACTGTGGCTATAAGCGGATTCGGAAACGTTGCCTGGGGTGCTGCAACAAAGGCTACACAACTTGGTGCAAAGGTGATTACTATCTCTGGTCCTGACGGATATATCTATGACCCCGAGGGAATAAGCGGCGAGAAGATTGATTATATGCTTGAGCTGCGTGCCAGCGGCAACGATGTGTGCGCACCATACGCAGATGAGTTCCCTGAGGCTACGTTCTATCCGGGCAAGAAGCCGTGGGAGGTGAAATGCGATATAGCACTGCCTTGTGCCACCCAGAACGAGGTGAGCGGAGAAGACGCCGACATGCTGTTGGCAAACAAGCCCTTGTGTGTGGCTGAGGTGAGCAACATGGGATGCACAGCCGAGGCTGTCGACAAGTTTATCGAGGCAGAGATGCTGTTTGCGCCCGGTAAGGCTGTGAATGCCGG
>JAGAPI010000214.1 GCA_017623335.1 Prevotella sp. | reverse complement strand
TATTGACATTGATAACAGAAAGAACATAAGAATCTGCGGTCTCAATCATATCGTCCTCATCAAAGGCAATGGCCAGCACCACATCATAATCTGTTTTGAAACGATATGTATGTGATGTCTCATGCCAAGACACTTTATATGGTGCCTCGCCATTAACTGTATCTAAAGCAAGAGCTTTCATCACCACACATTTATATATTTGGGGTAATTGCCCGTTTTTTCTTTAAACTCTTCGCAAAGACTTTGTGTTATCTCTGCAACACGGGCTTTTTTCCGTTCTTTAGTAGCCATGAAACGTTTCATAGCCGCTTCTCGCTTTTGCCAGAACTCTTTATTTGTTGTTTCCATAATCTCACTCTAAATTAAACGTTTAAATGAAATCGCAGCAAAATTACTACAAATTCCTGAAAACACCAAGCATTTCATAAAGAATTTTCAAAAATGCTTATTTTTGTGTACTTAATTCCCGACACGTTTCCTGTTATACTGGACCTTCCGCGACATCAGGAAACTGTTGTCTCAAGTATAGGTGCGTTTCAGAACGGGAACAGCAGCGGCAGCACAAACGTCATTACTATTCCGATGATAATCTGCAGGGGCAATCCCACTTTTATATAATCACTGAACTTATATCCTCCGGCGTTCATCACAAGGGCATTGGGTGGTGTGGAGAACGGCGAGGCAAAACACATGCTTGCGCCAAGGGTCACGGCAAACAGGAAGGGGTAGGGGCTTGCTCCTATTTCCATGGCAGAGCTCATGGCGATGGGAGCCATAAGCACGGCAGTGGCGGTGTTGCTGATAAACATGGTGAGCAGTGAGGTGGTGAAATATATTCCGCAGAGCAGGGCTGTGGGGCTTAGCGAGCCGAGAGAGGTCACGAGTGAGTGTGATATCACTGCCGATGTTCCTGTCTTCTCCAGTGCCACCGACATGGGCATCATGGCGGCTATGAGCACCACGCTTTCCCAGTTGATGGTCTTGTATGCTGCCTCCACATTGCGGAAGCAGCCCGTGAGCACCATCAGCAGTCCTGCCACCATGATGGCGGTGACCGGAGCCACGGGAATGAAGTCGAACACCATGGCGAGAATCATCACTGCCATTATCACGGCAGCCAGTGGCGACTTATAGTCGAGAGTCACCTGCTGAGCCTGCTTCTCCGGGCGGCCAAGCACCACCCACTCGGTCTCCTCATTGCCCAGCTTTTCTATGTTGCTCCATTTTCCCTGCACCAGCAATACGTCGCCTGCGGTGAGCCGCTCATTGGCGATGTTGTCCATGATGTAGTCCTTGCTGCGCTTAATGCCCAGCACGTTGATGCTGTATTTCTCGCGGAATCCCGAGTTCATGATGCTTGTTCCAATGAGCCTTGAACGCGGCATGAGCACAATCTCGGTTATGCCGAGGTCGTAGAAGTCGATGCTGTTTTTATCCATCTTTTTTATCTTCGACTTTCTGGCAAACTCATCCATCTGCGCTGTGTTGCCCATCAGATATATAATATCGCCCTCGGCAAGTATTGTCTCTGGTGTGGCGAGGCTCTGCGTAATGTTGCGTATTAAGCCGCCGCGAAGGTTGTTTTCGTTTCTTATCTCCAGTATCGACAGACCGTAGGTGTTGCGCAGGTTCAGCTCCGCCACGGTCTTCTCACGGATGTCCGAGTTGGCGGTGATGAGGTATCTTCTCACTCCATTGTTCAGGTTGTATTCGTTTACCAGCTCATCAAGTGTCTTGCCGCGTCCCTTTTGTTCATTGCCGTCCTTTGCCTTCTTTTTCAGGAACATTTTGCTCAGCGGCATCATCACAATTAAGCCAATGGCGATGCACACGGCACCTATCGGTGTGAACGAGAAAAACTCCAGCGGCTTATAGCCGTGCTCCATGAGCGATTCCTGTATTACAAGGTTTGGCGGTGTTCCTATGAGCGTAAGCATTCCGCCCATGCTGCTGGCAAAGGCAAGGGGCATGAGCAGCTGCGACGGCTGCATGCCCGACTGTGCCGCCATGCTCATCACTATCGGCATCATCAGCGCCACTGTGCCTGTGTTGCTCACAAAAGCTCCCACAAAAGCCGTGACAAGTATCACGAGCACGAACAGTGCCGTGTTGTTGCCGCCTGCCAGCTGTACTATCTTGTGGCTCATGGTCTTGGCAAGTCCTGTCTGCAATATGGCTCCGCCAATCACAAACAGTCCCACCATCATTATCACCACCGACGATGAGAAGCCCGACAGTGCTTCCTCGGGAGTGAGCACACCAAGTAGAATAAGAGTTGTAAGTGCGCATAGCGCCACAATGTCAGAGCGTATTCTGCCAATTATAAACATTGTCACCGTTATGGCGAGTACTATCAGTGTTGCTGTCATAACCTAAATAATATAATGTGTAACTGCTGTTTCAACGGCAAAGTTACACATAAGTGGGCGCAGAACAAAATAAAAAGAATATTTTTATGTTTTTTTATGCAGATTATTGTTTTTTCTTTTTGTGCTTATACAGCTGCCATGAGTTGATGACATTGTGCCACACGCTATAGAAACCGCCCACAACGGCGGTGACGGGAGTGAGGAAGGTGTAGCCCAGCCAGATTATGAACACAGTGTTTTTCTGTCCGAATGCCTGACCGCCACAGATGCGCTCGCCGTCGGCTCCGCCAATGTGCTTGCCTGCCCCAAACTGTAACAGACAGCATACGAGCGATACGGCTGCAAGACCGAAAAGATACCATAGGCTGACGGTGCTGTGGACAATACTCTTGGTGGTCACGGCAATGGCAAGAGCCAATGACACCGCCCAGAGATAGAAGGCAAGATTTGGCACTGACAGTATGAGACGGTGGAACGACGGCAGGAAGTAGCGCACAAGCCATGCGGCAAACAGCGGCATTACGAGCAGCGGGAACACGTGGCTCATGATGAGCAGCAGTGCTGCGATGAAGTTGCTTCCCGGCTGTGGGTGAACCAGCGGCAGGATTGCAGGCGCAAGCAATGACGTGGCTATGTTTATTAATAAGGTGTAGGTGATTATGCTTCCGCTGTCGCCGCCTAGCTTGTTGGTTACTACGGCTGCGGCGGTGGCGGTGGGGCATACCAGGCAGAGCATTGCTCCTTGGAGCAATACGCTTGTGCCTTCATGGTCGCCGAACAGCATGGCTGCGGCAGATGCCGCAAGAAACAGCGTCACCTGCACTGCTAACAGCACAATGTGCCAGTGGCGCAGCCGGAGGTCCTTGGGAGACACTTTGCAGAACGACACAAAGAGCATTACCGCCAGCAGCACGGGCTGAATCACCGATACCGCTGCCACGCAGGCTGAATGAACAGCCTGCGGCAGATTTAGCGCCTTGAATACGAAATAGGCTATCACTCCTGCTATCATTGCTATGGGCAGGGTCCAGTCTTTAATAAAGGTTATGATTGCTGAGTCTTTTGTGATATGTGGATGGTGCATAACGTCTTTTTGAGGTGCAAAAGTACTACAAATCTGCTGTACCTCCAAATAATTTTAATTTTTTTGTACTTTCATTTGGCAATATCGTGGAATTTGTGTACATTTGCACCTTTCAAAAGTGACAGGTATTATGAAAAGATTGTATGCATTCGATTTTGACGGAACGCTTACCACAAAGGATACGCTGCTTGAGTTTATCAAGTTTGCCAAGGGACGTCGTGCCCTCTACCTCACGCTCGTCTTATATTTTCCGTTGCTGGTATTGATGAAGCTGCGGCTGTACTCCAACTACCGTGCTAAGGAAAAAGTGTTTTCACATTTGTTCCGCGGCATGAGTATAAAGGAGTTTGATTCACATTGTTCATTTTTTATGGCGCTCAATTGCAGGCGGCTGCTGCGCCCCAAGGCTGTGGACTATATATATGATAAGGTGTTGGCAGACGATGATGCCGCCATGGTCGTTGTGTCGGCAAGTATAGAGAATTGGGTTGTCCCGTTTTTCGATGGAATGGAGAAAATCAGTGTTATTGGCACTGTTCCCGAGGTGAAGGATGGATTTCTTACGGGGCGTTTCTCCACCGCCAACTGTTATGGAGAGGAGAAGGTGAGACGCTTGCTTGAGCTCTATCCCGACCGTGATGACTATCAGCTTATTGCCTTTGGCGACAGCCGTGGCGACCGTGAACTGCTGGCTATTGCCGATGAGGCACATTATAAACCATTTAGACTATGAGGAATTTTTTCAAGATATTCAAGATCAGATGTGAGGAGCTTGCCTCGTCGTTGGCGTGGCTCCTGTTTTTTGTCATTATGAATATGCTGTGCTTTATGAAGTACAGCGACAAGTTTACAGCCACCAACCGTGGGTCGTGGAATGTGTTTACCGATAACTTCACAATATCGGGCTTTGACCCCATCACATATTCGGTGCTCACCGACTGGCGCCCCGTGTATAATGTCTATCGTCACCCGCTGCTGGCATTTCTGGTCTATCCGTTCTCGCAGCTGAACCATTGGCTGATGGAAACCACCAACTATAATTTCTGTCAGTGGATAGTGATGGCGTTCCTGCTTGCGGCGGTCTACTACTCGTATATTTTCTGTTTCCGAATATTCCGCAGGGTGCTCGGGCTTGGGCTTTACGACTCCACGCTGCTTGCGTCGATGATATTCTCGTTTGGATATATCATGGTGACATTTATAGTGCCCGATCATTTTGCCATATCCATGTTAATCCTTGTTCTTGCCCTTTATCTCAGCGGCTTACTGATACAGAAAGGGCGCGAGCTGAGAATATGGCAGGTGTGGATAATATTTTTCATCACGGCTGGAGTGACTCTGAGCAATGGCATAAAGATATACATCGACACGCTGTTTGTAAATGGCAAGAGAATGTTCCGTCCGGTGTTTTTCATTGTTGCCGTCATCATTCCGTCGCTCATCATCTGGCGGTTTGCCCGTATGGAGTTCTATACCTATGTGGCTCCTGCAAAGATTGAGCAGAAGAAACAGATGAAGGTGAAGGCACAGAAGAAGGACGCGAAGCTGTGGGCAAACTTCTGCGACACCACACAGCTGAAGGACAGTGTGGCAATACATAAGGAATTTAAGAAGCTGAAACGCAGGCTGATGATTGAGGAATACCGCCGCAACCACCGTATGCCGCACAATATGCACACTGGCAAGCCAATAGCAAAGGGCGAGTTCACACAGTGGACCGACATCACCACTCCGCGCTGGGACACTTTCGTTGAGAACCTCTTTGGCGAGAGCCTTCAGCTTCACAGCGACTATCTGCTTGAGGACACCTTGCGCAGCCGTCCCGTGATAGTGGAGTATCGCAGTGTGGTGAACTACATTGTTGAGGCTATTATTGTGGCGCTGTTTGCCGCAGGAATATGGTTTGGGCGGCGGTCGCGCTTCTTCTGGATGTGCTTCCTCGGTTTCCTGTTCGACATGACCCTTCACATGGTGCTGGGATTCGGCATCAACGAGGTGT
>JAGAPI010000213.1 GCA_017623335.1 Prevotella sp. | reverse complement strand
TCCACCACCACGCCCTCGCTCTGCTCCAGCTCATAGTCGGCAGGCGTTGCACTGACATAAATCACCTGATCGGTCATTGCCTCAAATTCCTCAAACCTCAGCGGACGGTTGTCGAAGGCGGCAGGCAGTCGGAAGCCGTATTCCACAAGGTTAGTCTTGCGGGCGCGGTCGCCGCCGTACATGGCGCTGATCTGCGGCACACTCACATGGCTCTCGTCGATAACCAAGAGAAAATCTTCGGGGAAGAAGTCCAGCAGGCAGTAGGGACGCTCACCGGCGTTTCTTCCGTCGAAGTATCGTGAGTAGTTTTCTATGCCCGAGCAGTGACCTAATTCCTTTATCATCTCCATGTCATACTCCACGCGCTCTTTTATGCGTTGTGCCTTTATGCTGTCACCAAGCTCTTCAAAGAAGATTATCTGCTTCATCAGGTCATCCTGTATAGCCTTGATGGCTATGTTGGTCTGCTCCTGCGTTGTCATGAACAGGTTGGCAGGATAAAGCTGATACTCATCAAATTTAGCTATGCGCTGCATGGTCATCGGGTCGCATTCCTCTATCGACTCAATCTCGTCGTCCCAGAACACAATGCGCAGCACTATCTCATTGTATGCCACGGCAATGTCCACGGTGTCGCCCTTCACGCGGAATGTTCCGCGCTGCAGTTCGAGGTCGTTGCGGGTGTAGAGTGACTGCACCAGTCTGCGCAGCAGTTCGTTGCGCTCTATTATCTGCCCTTTTTTCAACACTATCACGTTTTCTGACAGCGCCATGGGGCTGCCCATACCGTAGATGCACGATACCGACGACACTATTACCACGTCCTTGCGCCCCGACAGAAGGCTTGACACGGCACGCAGGCGCAGCCGGTCAATCTCCTCGTTGATGGCGAGGTCTTTTTCTATATATGTGTCGGTGGTTGGCATATATGCCTCGGGCTGATAATAGTCGTAGTAGCTTACGTAGTATTCCACTGCATTGTTCGGGAAGAAGCCGCGCATTTCCTCGTAGAGTTGCGATGCTAAGGTCTTGTTGTGACTGAGGATTAGTGTGGGGCGGTTCACCTCGGCAATGACATTAGCCACGGTAAAAGTCTTGCCGCTGCCGGTGACTCCCAGCAGCACCTGTGCCTTGTCGCCGCGGCGCAGTCCGTCAACCAGTTGCGCTATTGCTTCGGGCTGGTCGCCGGTGGGCTTGTATTCTGATGTCAGTTCAAATTTGCTCATATTGAATTGCAAAATTACAAATTTAGTCGTAATAAACGTTATTTTCGGCAATATTTTTTCTAAAAAAACTTGAAAAGGTTGGTTATCTGAAATAAAATATGTAATTTTGCACGTCAAAAATGATTTTATTGCAATGAATAAATTGTTTCAAGATATACGTATGATGGTGAGCAGGGGTGGCTTTACGCTTTTTGCTACCGTCATTTTCAGCAGTTGCGCGGCAGAGTTCAACCGTGTCTATAAGTCCACAGACAATAATTATAAGTATGAATATGCCAAGGAGCAGTTCGCCATGGGCAAGTACGGGCAGGCAGAAAACCTTCTGCTCGACCTTGTCACCTTTATGAAAGGCTCGGAGAACGGTGAGGAATGTCTCTATATGCTGGGTATGACGCAGTTTGCCAACCGCGACTACGACAATGCATCGGCGACATTCAAGAAGTATTGCTCATCATATCCCAAAGGACTGTTTGCCGAGCGTGCATACTACTATCAGGCACTTTCGCTATACAACGGCACTCCTGAGCCGCGCCTCGACCAGTCGCTCACGGTGTCGGCGGTGAGCGCCATGCAGCAGTTTCTCGACCTCTATCCCGAATCTGATCTCAGAGGTGAGGCACAGCAGAAGCTGATGGAACTTCAGGACAAACTGGTGATGAAAGAGTTGCTTTCTGCCCGCCTGTATTATAAACTTGGAGGATATTT
>JAGAPI010000212.1 GCA_017623335.1 Prevotella sp. | reverse complement strand
GGTGACAGGGTGGTGGTTGACAAGACGATAGCAGGTGCCCGGATATACTCCGACTTTAACTTCAACAGTGAGGGCGGTGAGCTGAAGAGCCGGAGACTGAGAGGGCTGAGACGGATAAAGCATAACGACATAGTGGTATTCAACTTTCCACACCATGACGGGAAAATAAACTTCGTCATCAACAACGTATATTGCAAGCGTGTGCTGGCTCTGCCTGGAGATACCATCAGCATTGTGGAGGGACGGTATAGGAACAACAACTATGAGGGAGTGCTTGGGCTGGAAAGCCAGCAGGAAATCCTTCATAATATGGCAGACAGCATGATATGGCAGCAGGCATTATACACAATGCCGTTCGACGGCAACCTGCCATGGACAATACGTAACATGGGACCGCTATACATACCGCGAAAAGGCGACATTATCCCCATAACGGCAAAAGAGGCATGTGTGTACAGGATGCTGCTTGAATGGGAGACGGGCAAAAGTATAGACTTTGACTGGAGCAGCAACACTGCGAAAATCGACGGAAAGGCTTTCACGAGCCATACGTTCAGTCACAGCTATTATTTTATGGCAGGTGATAATGTCTGTGATTCGAATGATTCAAGATACTGGGGGCTTGTTCCCGAGGAATATATCGTAGGAGTGGCAAGATTCATCAGCTATTCTGTGGATAAAAATCATGGAACGCTGAATAGTGAGAGAATATTTTTATCACTAATTGACGATTAAATAAATGTGACGTGAATAGCATGTTAAACATAATGAGGGCAAAGGCTTCCCTCAGTCTGTCGGTGACAGACTTGGTGATATGCCTGTGGTATGTCTATGTGCTGGCAAGCGCATTGACATGCACGGCATATCCGTGTCTCCGCACTCTTGCCGTAGCCACGTATATGCTTTCACTTTACATTGTTGCCAGGATTGTATTTTCCATATCGCATGTACGTGACGTTTATGTTGTGATGGGGATAATCTTATGGGCAGTGTATGAATTGGGGTATGGCGTGATGCAGTTGGTGGAGGGCAGCAGCAATCATCATCTTTATCCCATGACGGGGACATTCCTGAATCCCGGACCTTACGCGGCAAGTCTTGCCATGGGGCTTGTGATGCTGTGCCAATATAGGAAGGAAATGGGGAATGGCATATTAATATATAAAGGTGTAACGACAAGACACGTCATTGAGGGCTTGATATTCTGTTTTGTCGTCATTCTGCCTGCCACATGGAGCAGGGCAGGCATGGTCTCGGCTATTGCCTGCGTGGGCATGATGTATTGGAGGGTGGTGAAGAGACGGATATGGTGGATAGCCGGTGTGGGAGCTGTTGTATTTGCGGTGATGTATCTCGTGAAGTCGGGCTCTGCCAACGGCAGGCTTGCGGTAAACATTATGGCGGTGCACTGTCTGACGGACAGTCCCATAACGGGGAATGGCATAGGCAGCTTCTTCCACGCATACGCCGGGAAGACCGCCGAGCTGAGTGCCCCGGGGCTTATGTTTGACCCAAAGTATATCGACGTGCTCGACTATGCCTTCAACGACATAATGCTGGTGGCTGTTGAGCAGGGCTTGGTCGGGCTTGGGCTCTGCATGGCATTGCTGACTCTTGCCGTAAGGGCATTGCTGAAAAAATCGCATTGTCTCATGTACGGTCTGCTGGCATTATTGGTGTTCTCATTGTTCTCTTATCCTTTTGAGCTTCTGCCCTATCAGATTATAGCAGTCGTGATAATAGCCTATTCTGCCACCGCGGACAGGGGAGTCAGGATAAACGTTATATTGCCGGCGGCAGCCGCCGCGGCGCTTGCCCTGATACCGTTGAGCTATATGAGAGCGAAACAGAAAGCAGAGGAAGAATATGGGATGATGTCGGGAATGACCAACAGGGCATTCACCAACGATTACTATGAGCTTCTGCCGTGGCTGGAGGATAACCGCGGTTTTCTCTTTGATTTCGGCAAGATGCTGTCGCAGCAGGGCAGATACAACGACAGCAATGCCATGTTGCGGAAAGGCACACTGATAAGCAACGACCCCATGTTCTATGTACTGATGGGCAACAATTACAAGTGTATGGCGCACTATGACCTGGCAGAACAGGCATATCGGAAGGCATTTGCGGTGATGCCCAACAGGCTATATCCTCTGTACAAGCTCATGCTCCTTTATCATGACGCGGGCATGAGGGACCGTGAGCTTGAAATGGCAAGGTGGGTTATGGATTTCAAAGTGAAGGTGAAGTCGCCCGCAACTGAGGAAATGAAGGAAAGGGCTCGTGAAATTGCAGATACTTATCCAAATCATGTAAACAATGTTAAAAACAATATGAAAGATTAAATATGTTGATAAAAAAGAATTTTGTTTCAAGAAAAAAATGTATATTTGCAAAGTATAAAATATTTCAGTATGGAAAAAGTAACAAGAATAGCATCTTATGTCATTGACCGCTACAAGAAGCAGTTTGGTGAGATGATGGATGAGATGAAGTTGCAGAAGCTTCTTTATTTCATACAATTGGAGGCCATTGTCCGTACCGGAAAACCAATGTTTGATGCAGAGTTTCGTGCTTGGAAATATGGCCCTGTAATCATTGAGATTCACGAACGGTTTAAAACAGGTGATTTTCACGAAGAATTGTCTGTTGAAAGTCAGGAGCATTGGAAGGAATGCTTCGATTATATCTTTGAACACTATGCTGCCAAAAAGTCTATGAGCCTTGTTGGGCATAGTCATTGCCAAAAATCATGGAAACGTGCAAGAGCCGGTTATGGCGATTATGACAGAAGTGATGTTCCAATGAAAATGTCGGATATCCATGAAGATGCAGATGACACAAGGAAATGGAGGGAATCATTGCCATTAAGGCGTAAGGTTCATGCTTTCATGGAACAGCATCCAGAAATTCAACGTATCCCAATTATTCATAGTGTATGAGAATAACTTCAGAACAAGTTGCTTTGCTTGAAAGTCTAAAATGTGAGCGCCTTTCTTCAAATCCCAATAATATGCGCTTAGTTGATAATTTCTTTAATAGGCGTAATTCGTCTTTGGTGTACACCTTGCAGACTGAAGCCATGGAAGAAGATACGGAAGGGAGTGTTGCTTACTATGTCATTAAAGATAAGGATGAGAATATTTTGTTTTTCTTCTCACTCAAAAGTGGCTCACTATATGACAGCCATCTTGATACGAATTTGATTAAACTTTTGAAAAGTCTCAATACTTTTGTTCAAAACAGCTTGTCAGATCCAGATTTGTCAGATAAACAAAAAGCAGACTTGAATAGTTTCCAAGAGAAAATTCGTTCACATAAGGGCATTACACAATACGATCTTGATAATCTTCCCAAGAAGAAGGAAGACTTATTTGCAGATCTTGAAAGGGAATTCAACCGGAATGTTACTCACGTTGGTAAAACGTACTCAAGTATTGAGTTGGTGCATTTCTGCGCCAACAATGAACATGATGATTTGTGGTCAGGTTATAACATGCCCCATTCGATTGGAGTTGTTGTGTTTTGGTATTTTATAGTTAAGAAAATCTTAGATATAAAGGAGCTACTTGGAATACAATATCTGTTTTTATTTGCAGCAGACCTGTCGGATGACCGTACACTTGTGAACTTCTACAATTCTATATTGAAATTTAACAGAGACGAGGAACGTGCCACTGTCAAGCCAATATATGATTTATCATGTGAATTCATGTATCAGGAAACTAAAGATCTTGCCGAAAGACGGCAAGCATTTTTCGACAACTTTAATCACGAAGATGAAGAAATATAAGATCAGTAAAATTATTACCCTAAAACAAAAAGGCAGTAACAGATGAAGTTATATGTAACGGCATGCACTATGGCTGCGGCACTTATTATTCCCGGCACAGCAATCGCCCAAAGGCAGCTGTCGCTGCCCGACGCCATAGGGATAGCACGGCAGCAATCGTATGACGCCATGGTTGCACGGCTGCATTTTATGAGCCAATACTGGAGCTACCGCTCGTTTAAGGCTGAGCTGATGCCCTCGGTAAACCTGCACGGCAACCTGCTGCAGTTTGACCGCTCGATGGTGGAAACGAGAAACTTTGATGACGGACGCATATCATACGTGGAGAACAACTCGATGAGCAACAGCCTGTCGCTGTCGGTAGACCAGAACATCGTGGCGCTCGGAGGAAAGCTGTCGGTGCAGTCGTATCTCTACAGGCTTGACCAATACAGCTATGACAAGACAACATACAACAGCCGGCCGATAAGGCTGAGCTACACGCAGCCGCTGAGAGCGTTCAACCTCCTGAAATGGCAGAAGAAGACCGAGCCGCTGAAATATGAGCAGGCAAAAAGAGTGTATCTTGAGGCACTGGAGGAAGTGAACATAGAGGTGGTGAGGTTGTTTTTCAACGTGTTGTCGGCACAATCGGTTTACCGGCAGAGCCTCGCCACCAAGAAAGACCGCGACTATCTGTATGAAATAGCCAAAAAGCGCCATGAGCTGGGAACGGTGACGAAAAGCGAGATACTGCAGCTGGAACTGTCGAAGCTGAACGCCGAGGTGGAAGTGACCGACAACCAGCTGGCACTGGAGAACAGCAAGTTCAACCTTTTCTCATATCTCAGGGTGCTTGACTACAAAGACACCGAACTGCTGCCCCCGTATTCAATATCAAACACTGTGGTGGGCACCGACGACGTGATAGCCAAGGCATTGGAGAACTCAAGCCACGACCTGCAGCAGAAGGTAAGCATTATGGAGGCGCGGCAGTCGGTGGCGCAGGCAAAGGCAAACAAGGGACTGCAGATGCAGCTGAGCAGCGAAATAGGATTCAACCGCACTGCCGACACGTTTAAGGGAGCCTACAGCGGACTGAAGGACAATGAGATTATAGGACTGTCGGTGTCGCTGCCTATCTTCGACTGGGGAGTGAGCAAGGGAAGAGTGAAAATGGCTGAGGCCGACCTTGAGGCTACAAAGACGCTGATGGAGCAGGCACACGAATCGTATCTCCAGTCGATAAAGACATGCGTGCTGCAGTTTAACTCTCAGGCTGTGCAGTGCAAGAATGCCCTGAGGGCGCTCGACATAGCCGATGAAAGATATGACATAACCAAACGGAGATTTGAAACTGGAGCAGTGAGTGTGACCGAGCTGAACACGGCGCAGCAGGAGGCCGATGCGGCAAGGGCGCAGTATGTAGGTCTGCTGCAATCTTACTGGAGCAATTATTACCAGATACAGAAGACAACTCTGTATGACTGGGAAAGGAACAGGAAAATAGAGTTGAACGACGATATTGAGCAATGACCGTGAATTAGCAACTGACATTACAACATGAAAAAGAATATCAAGAGAATTGTGGCGGCAGTGGCGGCAATGGCTGTCATCGGCGGCCTGGCGTATATGGTTTATTCGTTTGCCCACGGTGCAACCACTGACGAAAAGGACGGGCTGCAGAATGTGGAGAGAGAGGAAGCGGTAATCGAGGTAGACACGATGGCGCTTCGCAGGCAGACGTTTCAGAAACAGGTGCTGTGTAACGGAAGGCTGACGGCAATACGGAGGGCTGAGCTGATGTGTCCGAAGGCAGGAGAGATACTGCAGAGCGTGAACGTGAGGAACGGCCAGCATGTGGCTGCCGGAACGACGTTGGCTGTTGCCGATACCAGGGAGCGCAAGGATGCGCTTGAGAAAGCCAGGCACGACCTGGAAAGAGCCAAGGTGGAACTGCAGGACAAACTGATAGGGCTGGGATATGACGGCAACACCGCCAGCGTGCCGGCGGAGAAGTTACACCGCGTAGAGGTGACATCGGGCTACTACTCTGCAAAGTTTGCGCTCCGCTCTGCCGAACAGGCTCTCCGCGACTGCAGCCTGAAGGCTCCGTTTGGCGGACGTATTGCCGACCTCGTGGCGCGGCCATATCAGCGCGGCGACAAGCTGTGCACGCTGATAGACGATTCGTTCTTCGACGTGGAGTTCAAGGTACTGGAGGCAGAGCTTGTTTCCGTAAGCAAGGGCACACGTGTAAAGGTGTCGCCGTTTGTTGACGGCGAGCTGTCGCTTGACGGCACGGTGACGGAAATCAACCCGTCGGTGGACGACAAGGGGCTCGTGGCTGTGAAGGCACGCATAAAGAACACCTCCAGCCGCCTGATGGACGGCATGAACGTGAAGGTAATCATCGAGAACTCGGTGCCCGATATGTTTGTGGTGCCCAAGGAGGCAGTGGTGGAGCGCGACGGCTACAATGTGGTGTTTGTGTACAATCCCGCCACCAGCCGCGCCGTCTGGACATACGTTGACATACTTTACGGCAACCTCACGAGTTTTGCGATAACGGGCTGCGAGAGGAAGAGCACCACAGTGAAGGAGGGCGACATTATCATAACTTCAGGGAACCTCAATCTTGCCGACGACACTGAGGTGAAGGCACTGAACAAAACCAACTGACCGCCATGCTCCGCACAATCCTCCACCGTCCCATAGCCGTGACGATGACGCTCATAGCCATCGTCACTCTCGGTGTGCTTGCCCTCGGGCGCATACCGGTATCATTGATGCCCGACATTGACGTGCCGCGCATAGTGGTGCAGATGTCGGCACAAGGCAGTTCCGCCCGCGAGATAGAGCAGCGCATGGTGGGGCCCATGCGCCGACAGCTGTCGCAGGTGGCAGGTCTGAAGGACATTGAGTCGACCTCGCGCACTGATGCCGGCTTGATAACCCTGACGTTCAGTCCCGGCAGCGACATGAGTCTGCTGTTCATCGAGGTGAACGAGAAGATTGACCGTGCCATGAGCTTCATGCCCAAGGAGATGGAGCGCCCCAAGGTGATGAAGATTGGCGCACTGGATATTCCCGCGTTCTATGTAGACGTGACCGGGGGCAAGCCCGAACAGACGTCGCGCCTGGTGAGCAACGTGATAAGCAAGCGTCTGGAGCAGTTGCCCGAAGTGGCAATGGTGGACTACAGCGGGCTGACGGGCACACAGATAACGATACGT
>JAGAPI010000211.1 GCA_017623335.1 Prevotella sp. | reverse complement strand
AACTATACCATTAAGATAGGCTATAAATGCAGATTCTACGGTATTAATTGTTGTAGCATTTACATCTTTTATCGTCTTGCCTTTGAACGTTATGTCAGTAAGTGCTGTTTTTGCTGTTGTAGACGTTGTGAACAAGTCACTTTCAATTGCGCCAATTGTCTGATAACCACTCAAATTTGTACCTAAATCCTTCCTTGTAGAATAGAACAAGAAGTTATTTGTCCCAACAGGAATATTTACATCTGTATAGATATTGCTACTGTTAGAAATTGATACAGATGTTGGCTCTGCAAGAGTGATGTCCGATGTCAAGGCTGTGGCTGTTCCCGGTACACCCTCCAATGTAAACAGACGGACATTCGTCATACCAAGATAGTTGTAGGCATTCTGAGTGTTTTCAGCACTCATACGCGTTGCATTCTTGTTTGCGCCAGCCACATTGATGGCAAACTGCGTCTTCACACTCTCCCCATCGAATGACGGATTCACGTTAACCACTTCCTCATCAGATGAACAAGCTGAGAAAGCCATTGCGCCAGCAAGCAGCACCGCCACTCCATAGGCAAAATTCATGTTAGTAAACTTTTTCATGTCAAAACAATTTTATTGATTAATATTTCTTTTCCTTATCTGTTCAATGTTACGGCGTGCGTTCTCATTACCCTCATCTGCAGCACGCTGCATATACTCCATACCTTTCTGCTCATTGCCTGTCATATAATAAGCCACTCCGAGCGGACTATGCGAGCGCTTGTCACATGACACAGATTCGAGCAATGCAAGCGCCTCGGCATACTTTCCTTCCTTCATCAAGTCCACAGCCTTGTTGATGATCTTGGCTGTGGTGTCGGGCACATAGTCATAGTATATGCGCACATAGCCGGAGTTACGCTGGTCTTTCAGTATATACTCCTTCAGATATGCGTATGCCTTGCCCTTGTCGAGTGCCTTTATCATACGCTCCTTCCTGTCGGGAGAGTTTCTGGAGTCAATAATATCGAGCAGTCTCTCACGCCATTCAAAATCTGTATCACTGATTTGGTCGCGCAGTTCTGTCCACGCCTCACCGCCGTTTACCGCCTCATACATGCTGTCGGGAGTGCGTACCTTCTGATGCATATACTTCTTCAATGCCTCGGCGCGGTTGGCAGACAATGCGGAGTTACGCTGCTGCGGACCTTCCACTGACGCCAGTCCTATAATCTGTATTATCTTTACCGACGATGTGGTGTCTGCCATTATCGCCTTGGTGATGTATTCTATCCGGTCGAGCGTCTGGGCATTGTCACGGAAATCGTGCAGCAACGTTGACTTTGCCACAGGAAAATGAACGTAGAGCGCGCCTTCCTCCTTGCGGAGAATACGTGTGTCGTCATAAGGCAGGTACTTGCTTATGTGCTGCAGCACGGGATTATTCTTCTGCAGCTCGCCTGCCTTGCCGGTGTTGTCCTCCACATACGCCAGCTGCGGCATGAACGGCGGGATATAGACGAAATGCCCGATACTGTCATGAGGCATGTCCACCACATTGCAGCATCCCTCCATCTCTTTCTTAGCAGCCATCTCTATGCGTCCAGTCCACAGCCATGGATAGCGGTCACGGCTGAGCGTCAGCTCACGCTGCTCTGTGGCGTTTAGCGGAAGTTCGGAAGTCATGGACTGCGGCACACCGTCGTAGAACCGGCTGCGCTCCGCATATCTCATGTTTCTCTTTCCACGGAACACTATCGGGTCGAGAAACAGCGAGTCACCCTTTGCGTTACAGAGGAAAGGCGTGAGACACAGGGCATAGTCGCTGCCCACAGTCTGGTCTCCGGCAAGCACGTATGTGATTTTCATTGTCGAGTCATCAGCCTTGAAATCGGTGAGCCGGCTTTCAAGGGTCGCCTGGGCAAAGGCGGTGAATGCCGCCGCAAATATAATTGCCATAATCAGTAATCTTTTCATCCTTACACCTTAAAATATTATTTTATATTATATATAAACGATATTGCAAGTTTGGTGGGCATGAACATGCCTTTCGTCTCGTCGGCAAGTTTGCTGCCGCATTTAAAGCACCTGTATTT